>NZ_JAICZW010000085.1 GCF_029057325.1 Bacteroides sp.
AACAGTGGGAGAGTAGGTAGCCGCCGTTTTTTTCAGTAGAAGCCCCCGTGCCGATGGTACGGGGGCTTCGTTTGTTTCGGGACGGGGGATGGCCGGGGCCCGCGGCCCTTGCAATTATGCCGGACTGAATCGGATTGTGAATTTCGGGGAAGCCGGTGAGCAAGCCTCTTTCAGGCTCCTTTTCTGACTCTTCATTTTTCTTTTTGAAATGCTTGCTAGAATGAGGACGTATCAAGCAATTCACTTCTCTTTTGGGAGATTAATTTCGTTTATTTGTTTTTTATAAGTAACAAGCCTTTTGAGTGATTTAGGATACGGATTGTTAGAATTGAATAGAGGATTTGACGTGTCGTATCAGGCACTGGAAGTTAAGGCGACAGGCACAAGTAATAGTTAAATGAGTGTTCGTTCGTGAGTGCATTTGGTAATCAGGCTTTCGGATTGCTTCAGATTATTCCCACGGATATGGATTGAAAAAAGAAGCACTATAGAATATTTTTTCTTAAATGCTACTGAATGAGGATAATTATTTGTATCTTTGTCGCCCGAATAAATAAAAGAAGCTTTGGGAAAGTTTGATAAATACAAGATAGACTTGAAAGGTATGCAGGCAGACTCATGCAAGTATGAGTTTGTGCTGGATAATCTTTTTTTCGCTGATATTGATGGCCCGGAAGTTCAGAAGGGAAAAGTCAATGTGGCATTGGTTGTAAAAAAAACATCCCGTGCTTTTGAATTGAATTTTCAAACGGACGGAATAGTATGCGTGCCGTGTGATCGCTGTTTGGATGACATGGAACAACCTGTCAGCTCTACAGATAAGTTGCTGGTCAAGTTTGGTCATGAGTATGCCGAAGAGAATGATAACCTCATCGTTATTCCCGAAGAAGAGGGTGAGATCAATGTGGCATGGTTCATGTATGAGTTTGTGGCTTTGGCAATTCCTATGAAGCATGTGCATGCCCCTGGTAAGTGCAACAAGGCAATGACAAGCAAACTGAACAAGCACATGCGTGTCACTCCGGATGACAATAGTGCGGATGATGCGTTTGCTCCGGACGAAGATACAAATCTGTTGGGCGGTGAAGAAGAAACTGCGGTGGATCCGCGTTGGGACGAATTAAAAAAAATATTAGATAACAATTAAAGATTAAAGAAAAATGGCACATCCTAAAAGAAGACAGTCTAAGACAAGAACTGCAAAGAGAAGAACTCATGATAAAGCAGTAGCTCCTACATTGGCTATTTGCCCGAATTGTGGTGAGTGGCATGTATATCACACAGTATGTGGCGCATGCGGTTATTATAGAGGCAAGCTTGCAATTGAAAAAGAAGCTGCCGTATAATTACGGTTGGTTTGACTAAAACTTATACTTGAACATCGGAGTCTAAAAAGATTTGTTTATTTGGGTATGCAGGTCTTTTTAGACTGCCGTTGTTTTAGTAGTTTTATAAGTAAACAGAATTTTAATGGAAAAAATAAATGCAGTAATTACAGGAGTCGGCGGTTATGTGCCTGATTACATCTTGACGAATGAGGAAATCTCAAGAATGGTAGATACCAACGACGAATGGATTATGACCCGTATCGGAGTGAAGGAGAGACATATCCTGAATGAAGAGGGGTTGGGTACTTCGTATATGGCTCGTAAAGCCGCCAAGCAGTTGATGCAGCGTACAGGTGCCAATCCTGATGATATCGATTTGGTGATTGTCGCTACATCCACTCCCGATTATCAGTTCCCTTCCATTGCATCTATCTTGTGTGAAAAGCTTGGCTTGAAGAATGCTTTTGCCTACGATATGTCGGCTGCATGTTGCGGATTCCTTTATCTGATGGAAACTGCTGCGAATTTTATTCGTTCGGGAAGATACAAGAAGGTTATTATTGTGGGTGGGGATAAAATGTCATCCGTGGTGAATTATAGTGATCGCGCCACTTGTCCCATCTTTGGTGACGGTGCGGCGGCCTTTATGATGGAGCCCACAACAGAAGAGGTTGGAGTGATGGATGCTATGTTGAGAACTGATGGCAAAGGCTTGCCTTTCTTGCACCTGAAAGCCGGTGGTTCGGTTTGTCCTGCTTCTTATTTCACCGTGGATAATCACATGCACTATCTCTATCAGGAGGGACGTACGGTATTCAAATATGCGGTTTCCAATATGTCGGATATCAGTGCAGCGATTGCTGAAAAGAATGGTTTGACGAAAGAGACGATTGACTGGGTGGTTCCGCACCAGGCCAATCTTCGCATTATTGATGCTGTAGCACATCGCCTAGAAGTTCCTCACGAAAAGGTTCTGATTAACATCGAACGTTATGGTAATACGAGTGCTGGCACGCTTCCGCTCTGTATCTGGGATTTTGAAGAGAAACTGAAGAAAGGTGACAATATCATCTTTACGGCATTCGGTGCCGGGTTTACCTGGGGGGCCATGTACGTGAAGTGGGGATATGACGGAAAGAAACACTAAGAATGAGGTGTAGTTGACATGTACTGAACTTTAGTTGAAACATTGAATAAAAAGAAACGCATCCTATTTCGATTCGATGCGTTTTTTTGTCTCAATCCAAATGTAATGTGTGAGAATTATGCATAAAGCAGGTTTTGTAAATATTGTGGGGAATCCCAATGTAGGCAAGTCCACATTGATGAATGTGCTGGTGGGCGAACGTATTTCCATTGCTACTTTCAAGGCACAGACTACCCGTCATCGGATTATGGGCATTTATAATACGGATGATATGCAGATTGTATTCTCGGATACACCGGGGGTATTGAAGCCTAACTATAAGTTGCAGGAATCCATGCTGAACTTTTCGGTATCAGCATTGACAGATGCTGATGTGTTGCTGTATGTGACAGATGTCATCGAGACGCTTGACAAGCATAATGATTTTGTCGAAAAGGTGAGCCGGATGGAAGTGCCCGTATTGCTGCTCGTCAACAAGATTGACTTAAGCAATCAGGAAAAGTTGGTGGAGCTGGTGGAAGCATGGAAGGAGTTGTTGCCGAAAGCGGAGATTATTCCTATTTCTGCCGCAACGAAGTTCAATGTGGACTATGTGATGAAGCGGGTGAAAGAGCTGTTGCCCGATTCTCCTCCCTATTTTGGCAAAGACCAATGGACGGACAAGCCGGCTCGTTTCTTTGTTACCGAAATAATCCGTGAGAAGATTCTGCTCTATTATGACAAGGAAATTCCCTACTCAGTAGAGGTGGTAGTGGAGCAGTTTAAGGAGGAAGCGAAGAAGATACATATCAACGCTGTTATTTATGTTGAACGTGATTCGCAAAAAGGCATTATAATCGGCAAGCAGGGGAAGGCCTTGAAGAAGGTGGCAACCGAAGCCCGCCGTGATTTGGAGAAATTTTTTGGGAAAACGATTTTCTTGGAGACGTTTGTGAAAGTTGATAAGGATTGGAGAAGCTCGGATAAGGAGTTGCGCAATTTCGGTTATCAGCTGGATTAAGATTTATTCATACGACTGTGACAGTCGCAAAAAAACATGGAGAGTTGAACTATGGGAAATTTAGTTGCAATTGTAGGACGTCCCAATGTGGGAAAGTCCACGCTATTTAACCGTTTGACCAAGTCGCGTCAGGCGATTGTGAACGAAGAGGCGGGAACCACGCGTGACCGCCAATATGGAAAGACCGAATGGTTGGGACGCGAGTTCTCGGTGGTGGATACTGGTGGATGGGTGGTAAACTCTGACGACATCTTTGAGGAGGAGATACGGAAACAAGTATTAATGGCCGTTGATGAAGCCGACGTGATTCTGTTTGTGGTGGATGTGATGAACGGGGTGACAGACCTCGACCAGCAAGTAGCCTCCATATTGCGCCGTACCAAGAAGCCGGTACTGCTGATTGCCAATAAGACGGACAATAATGAGTTGCAATACAATGCTCCTGAGTTCTATAGTCTTGGATTGGGAGACCCCTATTGCATTTCGGCCATGACCGGTAGTGGTACAGGTGACATGATGGATCTCATTGTAAGCAAGTTCAAGAAAGAATCCGCCGAGATTTTGGATGAAGATATCCCACGTTTTGCTGTGGTGGGACGCCCGAATGCAGGTAAATCTTCTATAGTGAACGCATTTATCGGGGAGGAACGCAACATTGTGACAGAGATTGCGGGAACCACACGCGACTCTATCTATACCCGTTACAACAAGTTTGGTTTTGATTTCTATTTGGTCGATACGGCAGGTATCCGTAAAAAGAACAAGGTGAACGAAGACTTGGAATACTATTCAGTAATCCGATCCATTCGTTCCATTGAAAATGCGGATGTATGTATTTTGATGCTGGATGCCACACGCGGAATCGAAAGTCAGGATTTGAACATCTTCTCGCTGATTCAGAAGAATGCCAAGGGACTTGTGGTCGTTGTCAATAAATGGGATTTGGTGGAGAACAAGACTGTGAAGGTGATGAAGACTTTCGAGGATGCCATTCGCAATCGTTTTGCCCCCTTTGTGGATTTTCCCATCATTTTTGCTTCGGCACTGACCAAGCAGCGTATTCTGAAAGTGCTGGAAGAGGCGCGTGCCGTTTATGAGAATCGTATGACGCGCATTTCTACCGCCCGTCTGAATGAAGAGATGCTGCCGCTTATCGAGGCTTATCCGCCTCCCGCAACCAAAGGTAAGTATATCAAGATTAAGTATATCACGCAGTTGCCCAATACGCAAATACCTTCATTCGTCTATTTCGCCAATCTTCCGCAGTATGTGAAGGAGCCTTACAGACGATTTCTGGAGAATAAGATGCGTGAGAAGTGGAGCCTGACCGGAACTCCGATAAATATCTATATCCGTCAGAAGTGACGCATTTGAAAAAGAATGCGGGTGTCACATCGTACTTTTGTGGCACCCGCAATTATATATATATCTTTGAACTTCGATAGAATCTTTTTCTTTACTTTATTATTCCTCTTTTCCCCATTTCCGCTTCCTTTACCTTCCGGAAGAGGTCGGAGGCGAATATGAAATTGTTCAGCCGTTCGTTGGTAGCGGTAAAGATGTCTTCCTTGCTTCCTTCCCACTCTTTGTTTCCCTCGTAGATGAAGATGATGTTCTCTCCGATTCCCATTACCGAGTTCATGTCGTGGGTGTTGATGAGGGTGGTCATGTTATACTCTTTGGTGATGTCCTGTATCAGTTCGTCGATGACAAGTGAAGTTTTGGGGTCAAGACCGGAGTTAGGCTCGTCGCAGAACAGGTATTGCGGGTTCAGGGCGATGGCGCGGGCAATGGCCACGCGTTTTTGCATACCACCGCTGATTTCTCCGGGAAATTTATCTTTGGCTTCAAGCAGGTTGACACGCTCCAGGCAGAACATCGCACGGCGGGTGCGGTCGCGCAGGGTGTCGTTGCTGAACATGTTCAGGGGAAACATGACGTTGTCCAGTACTGTCATCGAGTCGAAGAGGGCGGCACTTTGGAAAATCATTCCCATCTCCCGGCGAAGTTGTTTTTTCTCCTTTTTCCCCATAGCCAGGAAGTTACGGCGGTCGTACAGCAGTTCTCCTTTTTCCGGTGTCAGAAGACCTACGATGCATTTCATGAGCACGGTTTTTCCTGAACCGCTTTGGCCGATGATAAGGTTGGTTTTTCCGTTTTCAAAGGTGGCGTTGATGCCTTTCAGCACCTCTTTCCCTTCAAATGACTTGCATAATCCTTTCAGTTCTATCATTTTCTGTTTTATATTTTGAAGGAGTTATCGGGAGTTAAAAGGAGTATCGGCTTCTGATTCCCTCTAACTCCCGATAACTCCTTTTTATTACTTATCCCATCAACAATTGCGTCAATATCAGGTCGGCGAATAAGATGAGTACGCTGCTGCATACCACAGAGTCGGTGGATGCCTTTCCCACCTCAATGGAACCTCCTTCTACGGTATATCCGAAGAAGGCCGATACGCTGGCGATAATGAAGGCGAAGAACAGCGATTTGATGATGCCGCACCAGATGAACCATTCGACAAACATGTATTGCAAGCCGTATTCCAAATCTACGGCAGACATGATGCCGCCAAACCAGCAGGTGCAGAAGGCTCCGATGATGCCCGCGAATATGCTGAACATCACCATCAACGGGATGGTGGTGACCATGGCGGCTACTTTGGGAAGGATGAGGTAGTTGGCGGAATTGACTCCCATGATTTCAAGGGCGTCTATCTGCTGTGTCACCCGCATGGTGCCCAGCTCGGAGGCAATGTTGGAACCTACTTTTCCCGCCAGAATCAGACACATGATGGAAGATGAAAATTCCAACAGCATGATTTCACGGGTGACATATCCCACCGTCCAACGGGGCATAAAGGGGCTTTCGATGTTCAACTTAATCTGTATGGTGATGACGGCTCCGATGAAAAACGATATCAGCAATACGATGCCGATGGAGTTGACACCGAGCTGTTCCAGTTCGTTGACGTACTGGCGGAAGAACATACGCATCCGTTCGGGGCGGGCGAAAACACGTCCCATCAACATGATATATCTTCCTACTGTCTTTAGCGCTTTAAACATAATCTATGAGTATTTGACCGCAAATGTACACTATTTCGGCTTATTTTTGCTACATTTGCGGCGAAAACCTTTAGAATATGGAAGAAGAAAAAGGCATAAAGGACAATATAAAGGAAGTTCAGGAAATTTTGCCGGCCGAACAGAAGCAACCTGTTGAAGCAAAGCCGCAAGAAGAGGAACGTATGGTGTTGCGTACGGAAGATTTGGTGAAGAAGTACGGCAAGCGTACGGTGGTGAGCCATGTCTCCATCAATGTGAAGCAGGGCGAGATTGTGGGGCTGCTGGGGCCGAATGGTGCCGGCAAGACAACTTCGTTCTATATGACCGTGGGCCTGATTACTCCGAATGAGGGGCGCATCTTCCTGAATGATTTGGACATCACGAAGTATCCGGTATATAAGCGTGCGCAGACGGGTATCGGCTATTTGGCGCAGGAGGCGTCCGTCTTTCGTCAGATGAGTGTGGAAGACAACATCGCATCCGTGCTGGAGATGACCGACAAACCGCTGTCGTATCAGAAGGAGAAGTTGGAGAGCCTGATTGCCGAATTCCGTTTGCAGAAGGTCAGGAAGAACAAGGGAAATCAATTGTCCGGTGGCGAGCGGCGCCGTACGGAGATTGCCCGCTGTCTTGCCATCGACCCGAAATTCATCATGCTCGACGAACCTTTTGCCGGTGTGGACCCCATTGCGGTAGAAGATATTCAGCAGATTGTGTGGAAACTGAAAGACAAGAACATCGGCATCCTGATTACCGACCACAATGTGCAGGAGACGCTGAGCATCACCGACCGTGCTTATCTGCTGTTTGAAGGAAAAATTCTATTCCAGGGTACGCCGGAAGAGTTGGCGGAGAACAAGATTGTGCGTGAGAAGTATTTGAGTAACAGCTTTGTGCTTCGCCGCAAGGACTTTATGAAATAATTTATAAGGAGTTAAAGGGAATTAGAAGGAGTTACCGCCCTTTGGGATTAGGAGTTAAAAGCCAATACGCTTGTTTGTGTAAACTAACGATTTTATTTTCACAAACAGCGTATTGGCTTTTTGTTTCTAATGGAGCAAAGCAGAGTGATAACTCCCTCTGACTCCTTCAAAAATATCAATATTTCGGCGGTCTTGCTTCTTTCACTACCATCTGACGGCCGAAGAATTCGCTTCCGTCCAATTCGGCAATGGCTTTGGCAGCAGCGGCGCTGTCTTCCATCTCAACAAAGGCGATGCCTCTGAAACGCTTGGTCTCGCGATCGTTGATAAATTTCACTGAAGATACTGTACCGTAATTTTCCATGACTTGCTGCAAGTCACTCTCCTTAATCCGGTAATTAAGGTTTCCAACGTAAATGTTCATAATGAATTGGATAAAATAAATAATTAAATAAAACTCTCTTTGGAAAGAAGGATGATTAATAATAGGACTACAAAGACAGAGAGTTTACAAAAGCGTTCTTTTTTGAAACGGTAGTATAAACCATGTAATGGAAATCGAAAAACTAGTGCACCATCATTCCGCGACAAAGGAACGCATAAAATTCGGATAAGCAATGCTTTTCCGCGATTATTTTGTTTTTTCGGATATCACTTTAGCATGCTTTGCTTATTTCATGGGACTATCTATGTGAAATTCTCTCTATGTTGTATTTTTTTGTAAATTACAAATAATCAGTATTGTATGGATGATTGTCTGCCTTGGAACGTATCTTTGTGGGGGGGATGAATAGTTACATTATTATATCTGTTTTTATTAAAAAAAAGTGAAATATTATGGCGTTGAATGATTAGTATTGATTATTTCCGTTATTTTTAAAAACTTAAATTTAAATATTTGTTATGAATAGAAGTAAAGCATTATTATTAGGTATATTGTTCACAATGAATGTCTTGTGCTTTTCTCAAGAAAAACCTCAAATTATATGGAAAGAAAAGATTCATAATTTGAGTCAGGTCAACTCTAAAGATAGCCTTGTTGAAACCGTCTTTTTCTTTGACGTGAAAGGGGAAATCCCTTTGGTGATACATATAATGTATCTGTAAGTTGTGGCTGTACGGCTGTGGATTGGATAAAACACCCCGTCAAACCCGGAGGAAAGGGATTTGTGAAAGTAATTTTTTACCCTAAAGGACAGAATGGCTATTTTGACAAAAGATTTGTTGTAGAATCAAATGCGCAGAAAAATCTGGATTTGTTAAGAATAAAAGGTTATGTTA
>NZ_JAICZW010000086.1 GCF_029057325.1 Bacteroides sp.
GTACATATACAATACCCAATCCGTTGCGTGAATTTTTACGGATACGTTTGAAAGACTGCAACAAGCGTGGTTCGATTTTCGTTTCCAGTTCTTTTGCCTTGTCTCTCAGTCTCTCTTCTTCCTGCTTTGTTTCAGAAATGATTTCGTCCAGTTCGCCTTTCTTTACTTCAAGGTCTTTCTGTCTCTCTTCCAAAGCGGCGGCGCTTTCTGCAACTTCCTGAGACTTGGCAGCTTCCTGTTCGTTAAATTCCCTGATACGCTTTTCGCAAAGTTCGATTTCCAATGTTTGGAATTCGATTTCCTTGCTCAAGAAGTCGTATTCGCGGTTGTTGCGCACGTTCTCTTGTTGCTCTTTATATTTTAAGACAGAAGCTTTGGCAGTTTCAATTTCCACTTTCTTTCCGGCGATGGAGGCTTTTAATTCGGAAACTTCCGCCTTGATTCTGTCAATACGGGTACTCAGACCTGCGATTTCATCTTCCAAATCTTGCACTTCCAGCGGGAGTTCGCCTCTCAGCGTCTTGATTTCATCGATTTTGGACAGCATTGTCTGCAATTGGAACAAAGCTTTTAACTTCTGCTCCACTGTCAATTCCTGGGGATCTTTTTTTGCTTCTTTAGCCATTTTTCTTTACATGTATTTTATGGGATTTGTATTTATTTTGGTTGTTTGCACTTCCAATTGTGGAAACAAATCCCGAATTATTGTATAAAAGATTTCTTTCGTGTATTGTTCACTTTCATAATGTCCTATTTCCGTCAGCAGTATGTCTGTATCATGCCCGAAGTAGTCGTGATACTTTATTTCACCGGTGATAAAAACATCTGCCCGGCTACGTATGGCAAGCGGAATCAGGAAGGCTCCGGCACCGCCGCACAATGCCACCGTCTGGATTTCCCGCCCGGTCAGCTTATTGTGCCTCAGGCATTCCACTTCAAACGTCTTCTTGATTCGTCTCAGGAAGTCGGTTTCCGTTTCCGGTGTCTCCAATTCGCCGATAATGCCTGCTCCGGCTTGCGTCCAACCATTCTGCAAGGGATAGATGTCGAAAGCCGGTTCTTCGTAAGGATGTGCTGCCAGCAGTGCCCGTACTGCTTCCGTTTTTTTATAAGTAGGCAATATTGTTTCAATACGCACTTCCCGTTCGGTATGAAATTCTCCAATCTTTCCACAATACGGGTGCGTACCCTCTTGTGCGCGGAACGTCCCCTCTCCTTCCATGTTGTAGCTGCATGCGTCATAATTGCCGATAGCGCCGCATCCGGCCTCGAACAAAGCTTTTCGCACTTCCGCAGCAGAGGCTGTCGGAACAAAGGTTACCAGTTTCACCAATGCATTTTCTTTAGGTTCCAAAACCCGGATATTCTTCAGGCCGATTTTCTCGGCAATCTTGAAGTTCACTCCTTCCGGTGCATTGTCCAGATTGGTATGTGCCGCATAAATGACAATGTCATTCTTGATGGCTTTCAAAATGCAACGTTCCACATAGTCCCTGCCCGTGATGGATTTGTATCCTTTAAAGATGAGGGGATGATGCGCTATAACCAGATTATAGCCCCATGCAATGGCTTCATCCAGCACAGCTTCAGTAACGTCAAGACACAACAAAGCCCCTGTTGCTTCCGCATCTGTCAATCCGATTTGCAGGCCGGCATTGTCGAATCCGTCTTGCAATGGCAGAGGCGCGAACCGTTCAAGGGCGCTTACTATTTCCTTAATTTTCATTGTAAACAGAAAATTTGGTTGCAAATATAGTGAAAAAACTATAGGGGCACGAAGACTTTTTGTCTTTTTAACGTCAATCCGACACGGAACTTTCATTTAAAGGAGTCATAGGAGGTAAAAGAAGTATAAATTTCTCCTAATAGATCCCTGCTTGACAAACACTTGTGTCTGTCAGCTCAAACACTTGCGTTTATCGGCTCAAACACTTGTGTCTGTCACGTTGAACACAAGTGTCTGTCAAGCCACCTATCCATACTTGATAATCAGCGAATTAAGCAACACTTGCGGTTCTTTCATTTAAGGGAATAAAAGGAGTTAAGGCCGATAGTGCAGGATGACGTCACGAAAGTATTGGCTTTAACTCCTTTAAATGAACGCCGTGAATAACCCTAAAAATAGGATGGCGGATTAATTCCGACAACGAATATTTATTTATATATTTGCAACATACTATATTTATTTATATATTTGCAACATACTATAT
>NZ_JAICZW010000087.1 GCF_029057325.1 Bacteroides sp.
ATATTTATTTATATATTTGCAACATACTATATATCACAGATGTTGAACACCATAAGTGAACTTGATTATGAAGGTATTGTTTGTTTTATTGGGCTCTCTTTTCCTGTTCTTGTCTTGTCAGGGAGGAAATCGTTCCGGGAAAGAGGAGCAGGAAGAAGAGATAGCTTCCACTCCACAAGCTACTGCCATCTTTTGGGTGGACAAGGATAAAGATTATCAAAATAAAAAGAAGAAAGGTCCTTTGATGATACGTACCGTTAAGGCTGAAGTGGATATTGACTCGTCGGGAAGAGTAAGGCTTTTGTCTTACACTAAGCCACAACGTACGAACGTCAAAAGCTATTTGCAGTATCGCCTGGAAAATTTTCGTGTAAAAAAGATAATGCTGGACAGCGGTTTTGTGAAACCGGGAGTGCAGTATGTGCAGCTCCGGTATATGCCGGAAAGGTTAGAAAAGCATTGCCGGTAACATTATATGCGTTTCGATGCTATCATCCCCCGGATATTTGTGTTATCTTTGGCGCACAGATTCATTCAAGAAAAGAAAGATTATGATACAAAATGAACGTGATTGCCGCCACGAACATGTACTTGCAGTGGCGAGGCAAATGATGACTGCCGCACGCACGGCACCCAAAGGAAAGGGTATCGACGTGGTTGAAGCGGCATTGGTTATAGGTGAAGACATCAAGAGGCTTGCCGAAAAGATGGTTGCCATGGTCGAAGAGCACGGCATGAAATTCTTCCTTCGGGATGCAGACAACATCTTGCAGGCGGAATGCGTGATAATTATAGGTACGCGCGAGCAGGCGCAAGGCTTGAATTGCGGACATTGCGGCTTTTCCACTTGCGCGAACCGGAACGAAGGAGTGCCTTGTGCGCTAAACACGGTGGATGTGGGCATTGCCGTCGGGTCGGCATGTGCGATGGCTGCCGACCTGCGGGTCGATACCCGGGTCATGTTCTCTGCAGGGCTTGCCGCACAGCAGATGGATTGGCTGAAGGGATGCAAGAACGTGCTTGCCATTCCGGTCAGCGCATCCTCCAAAAATCCGTTCTTCGACCGAAAACCGAAGGAAGAGAAGAAATAAAGGAGGGGCATGAAAACCAGAAAGTGGAACACCGGAATGCTAAATGAAGGTTTCGAATCTAAAGTGGAGGGTTAGTAGCGTAAAGTTTATATATAGAAACTAATAAATCAGAAGATATGGGATATTTTATGGGAATACCGTTGGGCGGTGCTTCAGAGAAGGACTACCAAGTGCGTTTTGGCAAGAATATGAGTTTTCAAGTAGAGGTACGTGCCCCCCACTTGCCTGCCGAATGGGCCTTGCAGAGCGGCGTACAGTTGACGTGGCCGCATGCGGGTACAGACTGGAATTATATGTTGGCCGAAGTGCAGGAATGTTTTACGGTCATTGCCTCCGAAATAGCCGCACGGGAAGTTTTATTGATTGTGACGCCGGAGCCGGAAGTCGTAAAAAAGCAGATTGCCGGCAGAGTGAATCCGGAGAATGTCCGTTTCCTGAAATGTGACACAAACGATACCTGGGCACGTGACCACGGTGCCATCACGATGCTTGATACGGACGGTGCGTCTTTGCTTGATTTCATGTTTAACGGGTGGGGGCTGAAGTTCGCATCCGACAAGGATAATCTGATTACACGTCATGCGATAGCGGCCGGAGCTTTGAAAGGGGATTATGTGAATCGCCTGAACTTTGTATTGGAAGGCGGTTCCATCGAAAGTGACGGCATGGGCACGCTGCTCACCACTTCCGAATGCCTGCTTTCTCCCAACCGTAACGGACAGCTGAATAAAGTGGAAATAGAAGAGTATCTGCGTTCTGTCTTCCATTTGGAACGCGTGCTTTGGTTGGATCACGGCTATTTGGCGGGCGATGATACGGACAGCCATATTGATACGCTTGCCCGCTTCTGCGCACCGGACACCATCGCCTACGTGCAATGTACGGATGCCGACGACGAACATTATGAGGAACTTCGCTTGATGGAAGAACAGCTCAAGACTTTCCGGACAATGGACGGTGCCCCCTACCGCCTGCTGCCACTTCCGATGGTCGATAGAATAGAAGAAGATGGAGAACGGCTTCCTGCCACTTACGCCAATTTCCTGATAATGAACGATGCAATACTCTATCCCACTTATCGTCAACCGGAGAACGATGCCCGTGCCAAAGAAGTGCTGCAAGAAGCTTTTCCCCGTCACGAAATAGTCGGCGTGGATTGCAAGGCACTGATAAGGCAACATGGGTCACTGCACTGCGTGACGATGCAATATCCGGTAGGAGTCTTGCGATGAAGCCACCGGCCAGCAATAAAAGAATAGTGAACAGACATTAAGAATACAGATTGAATCATGAGAAAGATTAAAATCGGCATTGTCCAACAAGCCAATACCCCTGATTTGAAGACCAACCTTATGAACCTGGCCAAGAGCATTGAGGCCTGCGCTGCCCATGGGGCACAGCTGGTTGTCTTGCAGGAGTTGCACAACTCTCTTTATTTCTGCCAGACGGAAGATACGCGATTGTTCGATTTGGCGGAACCTATCCCGGGCCCTTCCACCGGATTCTATTCGGAACTTGCCGCCGCCAACCGAATCGTGCTGGTCACCTCCTTGTTTGAAAAGCGTGCGGCGGGGCTATATCATAACACGGCAGTGGTTTTCGACCGTGACGGAAGCATTGCTGGAAAGTATCGGAAAATGCACATCCCCGATGACCCCGCTTATTATGAAAAGTTCTATTTCACCCCCGGCGATATCGGCTTTGAGCCGATTCAGACCTCTTTAGGCAAGCTGGGCGTATTGGTCTGCTGGGACCAATGGTATCCGGAAGCCGCCCGCCTGATGGCACTGAAGGGAGCCGAGCTATTGATATATCCGACTGCCATCGGTTGGGAAAGCAGCGATTCGGATGATGAGAAGGCACGTCAGCTCAATGCATGGATAATCTCTCAGCGCGGTCACGCCGTAGCTAACGGTTTGCCGGTCATTGCCGTCAACCGTGTGGGGCACGAACCCGATCCGTCCATGCAAACTAACGGCATTTTGTTCTGGGGAAACAGCTTCGTGGCCGGGCCACAGGGAGAATTTCTGGCACAGGCAAGCAATGACCGTCCTGAAAACATAGTGGTAGAAGTTGATTTGGAGCGTTCGGAAAATGTACGCCGCTGGTGGCCCTTCTTGCTTGATCTCCGTATAGATGCGTACGAACGGTTGACTAAGCGGTTAATCGATTAGTGAAATGTCAGCTTAT
>NZ_JAICZW010000088.1 GCF_029057325.1 Bacteroides sp.
TCCCTGGGAGTTGTCGTAACTTTCATGGAAAAAGCGGTCAAACTTTTCTTTAAAGTTACTAATTTTCAGGGACTTTTGCAAGTAGTAACTAATTAAAAATCAATAATATAACCGATAAAATTCATTTTTTGTCATCTACTAAAAATACATTTATCACATCTGCCTATTTGTCGCATTACCACATTCATCACATTAATCACATTAGCACATTACATATATGTATAAAGTACACCTCAAACCCGGTAAAGAAGAATCATTGAAGCGTTTCCACCCCTGGGTGTTCTCCGGTGCCATCGCGCACATTGACGGAGAGCCCGAAGAAGGGGAAGTGGTCGAAATCTATACCTCTAAAAAGGAGTTCATCGCCAAAGGACATTTCCAGATTGGCAGCATCGCCGTGCGTGTATTGACTTTCCGTCAGGAAGAAGAAATCGACACCGACTTCTGGAAACGCAAACTCGGCATTGCCTACGAAATGCGCCGCAGCATCGGCATCGCCGAAAATCCCACCAATAACACGTACCGCCTGATACACGGAGAAGGCGACAACCTGCCGGGGCTGGTCATCGACATCTACGCACGCACCGCCGTCATGCAAGCGCACTCTGCCGGCATGCACCTCGACCGTATGGCGATAGCCGAAGCGCTGACCGAAGTAATGGCCGACAAGATAGACAACATCTACTATAAATCGGAAACAACCCTCCCCTTCAAGGCCGACCTCTATCCGGAGAACGGGTTCCTGAAGGGTGGAAGCGCCGACAATGTGGCAACGGAATACGGATTAAAATTCCACATCGACTGGCTGAAAGGACAAAAGACCGGCTTCTTTGTGGACCAACGGGAAAACCGATCGCTGCTGGAACGCTATGCCAAAGGACGAAGCGTATTGAACATGTTCTGCTATACCGGCGGATTCTCCGTCTATGCCATGCGCGGCGGCGCCAAACTGGTACACTCCGTGGACAGTTCAGCCAAAGCAATCGACCTGACCAACCAAAACATCGAACTGAATTTCCCGAACGATACCCGCCATGCCGCATACGCGGAAGACGCTTTCAAATACCTGGACCGTATGGGCGACCAGTATGACCTGATTATTCTTGACCCACCTGCCTTTGCCAAGCACCGCGATGCCCTGCGCAACGCCCTGCAAGGATATCGCAAGTTGAACGTCAAGGCTTTCGAGAAAATCAAGCCGGGCGGCATACTCTTCACCTTCTCGTGCTCGCAAGCGGTCAGCAAGGAGAACTTCCGCACAGCTGTGTTCACAGCAGCAGCCATGTCCGGCCGCAGCGTACGCATCCTGCACCAACTGACACAGCCCGCCGACCATCCGGTGGGCATGTATCATCCCGAAGGAGAATACCTGAAAGGACTGGTGCTATACGTAGAATAAACTGAAATAGGGCCTAAACTCTTAAATAGAGTTAACAGGAAGAAGAAATATATCAGAAACGTATGTTATATAACATAAATCCTATATCTTTGCACTGTGTTTTTCATGGTATTAGATTTAAGGTTAATAAAGATTGGGTGTCTGGGATAGATACCCTTCTTTTTTTTATAGCCTTCCCCATCTATTTATGCTCTGCAAGAAGCCTTACAGAAACCTCATAAAAAAGCCTCCCGGAAAACTTTCGTCTTCGCAGGAGGCACACAATTCCGTCACTATTGGCTCGTTATCGAACCGCAATGCATTCAATCTCCACCAACGCATCTTTGGGCAATGCTTTCACCGCAACAGCCGAACGTGCGGGGAAATCGCCTTCAAAATAAGTGGCATACACCTTATTCATATCGGCAAACAAGGACATATCCGCCAGGAAAACGGTGGTCTTCACAATGTTAGCCATACTAAGTCCGGCCTCTTCCAGAATGTGTTTCACATTCTCCAATGATTGCCGGGCTTGCGCCTCCGCACCCTCGGCCATTACTCCGGTAGCCGCATCAATGGGCAGCTGACCTGATACAAATACCATACCATTGGCTTCGATAGCCTGACTGTAAGGACCTATGGCACCCGGTGCCTTGGAACTACAAATAACTTTCTTCATCATTCTCAGTTTTTATATTAATAATTCAAATTTCGCATAGTTTCGATATGCCGACAGCATACCAATCAACAAAACAACGGAAACTCGTGGAGAAACAGATCGGATTCCGGTCAAATCGGTCATTGAAAAAAGTATGAAGCGTCATGCAGTATTTCGAACATCCTTGCATTTATCTCAATGAATAATGCAAGAAAGCTTTTTCACTCATAACTTAACTGATTATACCTGAACCTGACTTCTATCGATAAAGGGAAATCCCTTTATTCAAAGGCTCCGTTTGTGAAAGCGGAGCCTTTTTCTTCTCCCTTATTTGCAATGCTTCTCAATCAACGCATCTGCATTAGGATCCCCCAGCTCCTTCGCCTTGGCAAAGGAAGCACAGGCCTCCTTGTTCTTCTTCAGCTGAATCTGAGCGATACCCATCAAGCGATAAGCCTCCGCATAGCCGGCATCCTTCTCCAAAGCGGCTCGCAAGATGTTCAATGCCTCCTCATTGCGTCCCACACGGATATTCACCACTGCCAGCTCGGCACGATACATCAAATCATCCGGATTCAGTTCAATCGCCTTTGCCATATCATCCAGCGCACGCTGATATTGCTTGGCTTTCAAGGCTGCCTGCTCACGGTAATAATAAAACAAGTCATTCACCTTTCCGTTCACAGCCTTGTAATAGGCATCATAATCCAGCATCGCACTGCGTGCCTGACCTGCATTCAGACGGGCTTGCGCACGCTCCAGCAAATAAGGAGCGGCCTCTTCCGTATAAGGTTTAGTGAAACGAGCCACACAGCTGTCCATCAATGCCAGAATCTCTTCGGCAGGAGCCTGCATCAGTTCTTTGGTTTTGGCCGCACTGAAGAAGGTAGCCGGAGAGGCCAGATTGGTATTATTCACCTTCTCATAACTGGTCCATGCGGCAGGATAGTCCTGCTTGGCAAACAGAATATCGCCTTCCATCTGTACATAAACCGGAAGTTCTTCAATAGCCATCGCCTTCCGGACATCCTCCAACGCCGTATCGAACGACCAGTCCTTATAGGGCTTTTCCGGATTGCTCAACACATAATTATAAATCAGCTTGGCGCGGTTGAAATAGACATCGTCTTTTCGGGTGGCAACCTCCAGGGCCTTGTCCATATCGGCAACCACCTTATCCATGGAAGCGTCTTCCTGAGACATAAACAATTGCTGGGAAGCACGGCGCATATAGCCATCGACACAGACAGGATATTGCGTCACAAAGTCGTTCAAAATCTCCATATATTTCTCCGGCGAGAGCTGGGAAGAAGCCATATATAAGAACACCAAAGCCTGCTCCTCCGTATCGGGCAACGCCTTCTTGATGCCAATGCCTTTCAATGACATGTCGCCGTATGAAAGTGCGGATATGTTCTGCGACATGGCAAAACGGGCATCGATGGCATAACAGACAGTAGCGGTGTCCTGCCCCGATGATTTCTGTGCCAGTCCCAGCACTTGTCCGTCCATCGTCATCACCGGACAGCTGACCATCTTGTCTTTCAGCTGCATGTTGAGCGTGTAATAGGAGTAATCTCCTGAAATCTTGTCCGCCTCTTTTATTTTCCCGGTAGTGTAAGAGCGGTCTTTTTGAGTGGAATATGGCAGCAGGCAAACATCCGCACCCGCCGCAGGAGCCGTAGCCGCCGGTGTCAGGGCAGCAACTTTCTTGCCGGAGACTCCTACACGGAACTTGACGACATCATACATATCGTCGGCACCCATAATAGCCTCTACCGGCATCTGCACACCGTCCGCACCCACCACAACGGCGCGCCGGGCACCTTTGAACAAGGTATAATCAGAAAGCGCGATACCGTTTTCCGTTATAAAAAAACCGTTTCCCGTACTCAGTATCTTGTCATTCTTATCGTATGTCACCACCGAGAAAACGGCACGCTTGGCTTTGTCCACCCACTTGGGTGCTTGTGCCGCACTCCACTGGGCCAAGAGACAGAGAGTGAGCGTCAAAAGAAAATTCTTTTTCATATCCTTAGTTCGTTCTTTGTTTTACTGCTTCATAAATCAAGATACCTGCCGCAACGGAAACATTGAGCGACTCAATAGTTCCCAGCATCGGTATCTTCACCCACTCATCACACAAGGCAAGATTGTCATACGAAACACCTTTGTCTTCCGCCCCCATAATGATGCACATCGGACCGGTATAGTCTGCCTTGGTATAGTCGTAGTCGCCTTTCTCTGTAGCCGCCACAATACGGAAGCCGCTGTTCTTCAGGAATTGCAGCGTCTCCTTCAAACTATGTTCGCGGCAGACAGGCAACGTGTGTAATGCTCCCGCCGAAGTTTTCATAGCATCCGCATTGACCGATACACTGTTCTTGGCCGGAATAATCACGGCATCAACCGCCGCACACTCGCAGGTGCGGGCAATCGCCCCGAAGTTGCGGACATCCGTAATGCCATCAAGCATCACAAACAATGGATTCTTGCCTTGCTCAAAAAGAAAAGGAACCAAATCTTCGGTCTTCTGATACGTGACCGAAGAGAGGAAAGCAACCACCCCCTGATGATTCTTGCGGGTAATCCGGTTAATGCGTTCCACCGGAACACGCTGCACCGGTATCAACGTTCCCTTCAGGACAGCAAACAACTCTTTGGACAAGTCGCTCTGGATATCCTTCTTCACCAATATCTTGTCTATCTCCCGTCCTGCCTGAACGGCCTCTATCACGGCACGAATGCCGAAAATCATTTCATTGTTATCAACCATATAGTTATTTACTATTTGACAATTTACTATTTTACGAATCGCTTACCACTATCACTTATCACTCGTCAACAGCGCTCTTGCATTATTCAAGGCCGCTTCCGTCAAGGTGGCGCCACTCAGCATGTGGGCAATCTCCTCTACCCGCTCCTCGTCGGTCAGGCGACGGATGTGACTATTGGTCTCCGTCTCATTATCTTGTTTATATACCTTGTAGTGGGCACACCCGCGGGCGGCAATCTGCGGAAGGTGGGTAATACTAATGACCTGGCGGTCTTGCTCGCCCATCTCCTGCATGATATCCGCCATACGGTCGGCTATCTCACCGGAAACTCCGGTATCGATTTCATCGAACACAATGGTAGGAAGTTTGACGGCACCGGCTATCATCGCCTTGACAGACAACATCACGCGGGCAATCTCACCCCCTGAAGCTACCGAAGAGATGTTTTGCAACGTTCCGTTCTTGTTTGCCGAGAACAGGAAACTAACCGTATCGGCCCCGTGTATTCCCGGCTCCTTGCGGGCCCCCATCTCCACCACGAAGCGTACATTGGGCATTCCCAATGGCACCAGCCTCGCAGCCATCTGCTTCTCCACCTCACGGGCAGCGGCGATACGCGCTTCGGTAAGGACAGCCGCCTGCTTTTTCACCTCCTTGTACAAGGCTTCGCAACGCACCTTCAACACCTCAATATGTTCGTCCGACGATGTTATGGCAGACAATTTGCCGGCATACTCTTCCGCCAATGCCAGCAATTCGTCAATGGTAGAAACGCGATGTTTCTGCTGCAACGTATAAATCAGGTTCAAGCGTTCGTTCACCTCTTCCAAGCGTCCGGGGTTGAACTCTATCTCTTCTTCCTTGTCCGACACTTCCTGAGCGATGTCCTTCAGTTCGATGTAGGAACTCTCCATACGGTCGGCAAGTTCACCGGCAACGGAATAAACCTGCTGCAAGCCACGCATCGTATTGAGACACTCCTTCAATCCAGAAAGTAATCCGCCTTCGTCCGAAGAAAAGGTTTGTCCTACTCGATACAATCCCGCCTTTATCTCTTCCGCATGGCTCAGCGTATCTGCCTCCCGCTCCAGTTCTTCCTGTTCGCCGGCAACTAGATGAGCCTCTTCCAATTGTTCGAGCTGAAAACGTATATAATCCTCATCCGCCTTGTCCTGTTCGGCACGGGAGACAAGAGCCTCCCACTCTTGCAGGGCCTGCTTCCACTCACCAAACAGATGCCGATAAACCGACAATACTGCTTCATTGTGCGACAGGAGATCTAATACGTCAAGCTGGAACCCCTCTTTGTTCAACAACAGGTTCTGGTGCTGCGAATGCACGTCAATCAGCAGCTCACCCAGTTCTTTCATCTGAACCAGTGAAGCAGGCGTATCGTTGATGAACGCCCTACTTTTGCCCGAAGCGGACAACTCACGACGCAAAATACACTCTTCTTCATACTCCAATTCATTCTCCTCGAAGAAGGGTTGCATCCCGTACGCCGATATGTCAAAACGAGCCTCAATGATACACTTGGATGCTCCCACACGGATGGACTTCACGTCGGCACGTTGTCCCAACAACAGACCGATAGCACCCAAAATAATGGATTTTCCGGCTCCGGTCTCACCCGTTATTACCGAAAATCCACCGTCAAAACCGATATCGAGTTTCTCGATAAGGGCATAATTCTGTATGTAAAGCGAACGCAACATTAAATTGAATACAGAGAATTAAAAATTAAACATTGGAGGTTGACAACCGGAACATATCACGAATGCTTCATCACTTCGACCAAATGGTCAATGATGTCTGTTGCCACCTCCACCTTAGTCTTCAACGGATAATCCCTTTTTTTACCAGTCCGGTCGATAATGCTGATTTTATTCGTATCGTAACGAAAGCCCGCTCCTTTGTCGTTCAACGAATTGAGCACGATAAAATCCAGTTTTTTACGGTTCAGCTTATCTTCCGCATTATGCTGTTCGTTGTTGGTTTCAAGAGCAAAGCCCACCAATATCTTATCAGGACATCTTCCTTTCATCTCGCCCAAAAAAGCGGCGATGTCCTTTGTCGGCCTTAACCGCAACGTCATATCTCCCGTCTTTTCCCGCTTGATTTTCTCATTTGCCACTTGGTCGGGAGTGTAATCGGCCACCGCCGCCGTTAGGATGGCGGCATCCACATATTCAAAAGAGGCAGAGGCTGCATCAAACATTGCTTGCGCCGACTCCACCGCATGATATTGATGCATCGGAAAATGAGTGGTCTGCTGCACCGGACCCGCAATCAGTATTACTTTCGCTCCTCGGGCGGCACATTCATCGGCAAGCGCAAATCCCATCTTGCCAGACGAATAGTTACCGATAAAGCGCACCGGATCTATCTTTTCATACGTAGGTCCTGCCGTTATCATCACGGTCTTCCCTACCAGATCCCCTTCTTTGGCGGCAAAATAGATTTCCAAATGCCTGATGATGTTTTCGGGTTCCTCCATACGCCCCTTCCCCACCAGATGGCTGGCAAGTTCTCCTGTAGCGGGTTCTATGATATGGTTGCCATACGAACGAAGTGTCTTCAGATTCTTCTGAGTAGAGGGATGGGCATACATATCCAAGTCCATGGCTGGTGCCACAAACACCGGAGCCTTTGCCGAAAGATAGGTTGTAACCAGCATATTATCCGCAATCCCGTTGGCCATCTTTCCGATAGTAGAAGCTGTCGCCGGAGCTATCAGCATGGCATCCGCCCACAATCCTAAATCGACGTGGCTGTTCCACGTCCCGTCGCGCTGTGCGAAGAACTCACTGATTACTGGTTTACTGGTCAAGGCAGAGAGGGTAATGGGAGTAATGAACTCCTTTCCGGCAGGCGTAATGACCACCTGCACTTCAGCACCGCGTTTTATAAGTCCGCGAATGATATAACAAGCTTTATAAGCGGCAATACTCCCCGTAATGCCCAATACGATTTTCTTTCCTTTCAGTATATTTGCCATGAATCTTCAACTGCTAATTACAAACAGAAAGCCTTTCCTTACTTCTGGGTTATTTCGCGCAAGCGTATTCTGGTCAGCATGGCTTTCGTGTTCAACGTGAAGTCGCTGTTCAATATCCAGCTGTAATAACCGGGGTCGCGCTTCAAGACATCGACCACCGCCATTCCTTTGTACTTGCCGAAGTTGAATACCTCCACTCCTTTGTCATCATACACCATGCGTCCCGCAAAATCCACATTCTTATTGAAACTGGAATAATCGGCAAGAAAAGCCACATCGTTCTGCAATTCGGGATAACGGTCCAGTTGCGACATCAGCACCTCGTATGTGGCGCGTGTATCAGCCTCCGCCGTATGAGCGTCTTCCAGATTCTTACCGCAATAGAACTTGTAAGCAGCCGAAAGCGTGCGCTGTTCCATTTTGTGGAAAATAACCTGCACATCCACAAACTTGCGGCGGCTCATATCAATGTCCACCCCGGCACGCAAGAACTCTTCCGCCAGTACGGGAATATCAAAACGATTGGAGTTGAAACCTGCCAAGTCGCATCCTTCGATGTCATTGGCTATATTCTGCGCCACTGCCTTAAAGGTAGGGCAATCGGCCACATCTGCATCATAAATGCCATGAACGGCAGAAGCCTCGGCTGGAATAGGCATCTCCGGATTGATGCGCATAGTCTTTGCCTCTTCGTTTCCGTTGGGATATACCTTTAGGTAACAGATTTCTACAATTCGGTCCGAATTAATATTGGTGCCCGTAGTCTCCAAATCAAAAAAGACAATCGGATTTTTCAGATTCAATTTCATCGTTTTCGTTTTTATTTTATTTTTTCTATCAACAAACTGTCCTGAATTTATCTTTTAGGCACGGACCACACAGACCGGCACGGTATTTCCATATACACCCGGGCCGCACACTCTGCGCAATTCGTGCCTAATCGAAAAAATAAAAGATTGTATCTTATTAATCGTTCAGCATCATCGGCATCAGCAGCATCAACAAGTCTTCGTTTTCCTCTTGTTCCACCGGAATGATGACACCCGCACGCGACGGATCTGCCAATTCGATAACCACTTCATCGGCGGAAATGTTGTTCAAAATATCTATCAAGAAAGTAGATTTGAAACCAATGCTCATCGGACTGCCCTCATAGTGACAGTTCAGCGTCTCTTCCGCAGAAGTGGAGAAGTCGATGTCTTGCGCGGAAACCACAATCCGGTTATCATGCAAACGCAATTTGATAAGACTGCTCGCCTGCGACGAGAAAATAGAGACACGACGCAATGCGCTGACCAACTGCAAACGGTCCACCGTCACCTTATAAGGATTGTTCTGCGGAATCACAGAATTATAGTTCGGATAGCGGCCTTCAATCAGACGACACACCATACGATAGTTTTCCAATGTGAACACGGCATTGCGCTCATCAAACTCAACCGTCACCATGCCCTGCTCTTTCGGCAACAGATTCTTCAATAAAGAAGCCGGTTTCTTAGGCAGAATGAAAGCGGCACGTTCGTTACCTTTGGCAGCCAGTGTCTTACAACGCACCAGCTTATGACCGTCTGATGCAACCATCGTAATGTCCTCGGTCGTAATATCGAAATAGATACCGTTCATCACGGGGCGAAGTTCGTCATCCGCCGTGGCAAATACAGCACGGTTTATGCCCCCCAGCAAAACTTGTGCGTCCATCTCCACACGCACGGCATTGTCGCCCAGCATAGCCGAATGCGGGAACTCATCCGCATTCTGTCCCATCAAACTGTATTTACCATTCTGATATTGCACTGTGATTTCAAGAGAATCCGTGTTAATCTCGAACGACAACGGCTGTTCAGGAATTTCCTTCAAAGCATCCAACAACGTTTTGGCTGTAATGGCAAAACGTCCATCCATATCACTATCGTTGACTTCAACCGTAGTAACCATCGTTGTTTCACTGTCGGACACAGTTACGGACAAAGTTCCGTCCTGTAGTTCAAAAAGGAAACAATCCAAAATGGGGAGTGTATTCTTCGAATTAATTACGCGGCTGACTGCCTGCAAATGGCTGGAAAGAGCAGTACTTGAAACGATAAATTTCATATATTTCGTATATTTAAGTTTTTTATTCAGCAATGTTTCTAACTGACGGACAAAGTTAGAAAAAGAATTCCCTACGACAAAGAAATACAAAGAAAAAACAGCCTATTATTCGTTCCGTATGCCCAAAAAATCGTAACTTCGCCGCATCATTTAAATAGAGAACAATGGAATTTACAGGAAAAATCATCGCCATCCTCCAGCCTAGAGGCGGAGTTTCCAAAACGGGCAACGAATGGAAAGTACAAGAATACGTAATTGAAGACTCTATGAGCAGTCAATATCCCCGCAAAATGTGCTTCGACGTTTTTGGGGCAGACAAAATCGAACAGTTCAACATCCAGATGGGTGAAGAGCTGACTGTTTCTTTCGACATAGATGCGCGCCAATGGCAAGACCGCTGGTTCAACAGCATCCGCGCCTGGAAGGTGGAGCGTGTAAGCGCCGCTGCCGTTGCACCTGCTCCAGGAGCTCCCGTACCGCCGCCCGCACCTGCCGCTGCACCCGAATTCTTAGCGGGAGACGCAAAGGATGACCTTCCCTTCTAATCAGCAGATATACAGATATCAGCAAGGAAGAACAACAAGTTGCCCGTCATTGATAAAATCCTCATCAATGATGGGCTTCATTTTTGCCACTTGCTTCATCAGATATCGACAATTGATGTTCAAGGAGTTCGCCAAAATCCACAGCTTTTTCATTTACGGGAGTTTAAGAGTTGTGTCAGGAACTAACATTCGCAATTCAATTCTGTTTGGCTATACATATCCAAATTTCAACAAATTGTAGATTATTATCGCCTTTAAAGATTAATATTAACCTGTTGGCGGAATAAAATCAGCAAAGAAATAACTTCTGCAATTTAGCCCTATATTCCCCGGTTTGACAGGCACTTGCGTCTGTCGTCTCAAACACTTGTGTCTGTCAGCTTGAACACAAGTGTTTGTCATGTTGAACACAAGTGTCTGTCAACGTGTTTTCAATCATTTGATAGTTAGTGTATTAAAAAAACAGGAAGCGGTTTCGCAAATTAATTCCGCCAACAAGTTAATATATAATTTACTAATTATCAACGTGCCATATACAGCTATATTCAGTACCATACTGAATGGGATTCAGTACCATACTCATCCATGCACCGTCTCAATAGGTAAAATTTTTCCGAATATCACCCCTTATAAAGCAACACAATATTAGGATAGGCCACCCCTTCCGCACACGTAAACTGCACGGCAAGGATGAAATGGCTGAAAAACTTTGCGTGACGAAAGAAAAAGTTCGGGACTAAACGCACATACGTTTCCGGCTGACGCAACATAACCTCCAAATCGGACATCATCACAAAATTATACAAAGGCGACAGGCTGGCCACGCTCTCTTCATAAGCCGGCGTTTCGTCCATCACATCACCGCTTTCCACGGCTTCTATATAGGCGGAAAGGCTGGTTGCGTCGGGGGCCATCAGCAGGTCTCCCTGATAGAAACAGGCAAATGAGTATAGCGCATTTTCTGTGATGCCGGTCATTTGCGTAAACAATGTATTTCGGGGTAACACATATTTCTTGTATTTCAATGCCTGGGGATATAACAAACGATTGAAAGAAACCTTCGGCATCGGCGGCGCATCCTCCTCCGCAGGCGTAGCATGAAGCAACGCCCGCAAACGGCGTTCCGCCATCCGTTCATCCTTGACCGGAATGGCCATCACAGCACATGGTGCAGTGTGTAGCGTATCTTTAGAGTAGAAAAGGCAAGCCTTCACGCTCTCGCCCGCATAGTCGTTCAAGAAGGTCATCCAATCTTCGTCGCGCTGTTTTATATAATCCGAATAAGTGGCTTTGGCATACTCCTGACGGGCAGTAAAGTCAAACACCGCTTTCCTGTCCGAAATCGCCCAACAATCGTAAAAGAAAGTGGATGAAGGAAGAGAGGCACCCGGAAAGCCCTCCACAGGTTTCTGCACCCGCAAGGCATCCATAAAAGTATGGGTGGAGTCGGCTCTGTGACTTATTCCAGAACAATAGATGGCATTTTCATTGAACTTCATATCAAACTCCGTCCAACCACCCAGACGTGTCTGCAAACGCATTCCATCCGTAGGTTTGCCCATATCCACCTCCTTCATACGAACATACAACGTAGCCACTACATTTTTATGCTTATCCGCATGTATCGTGCGGAAAGAGGCAAGATTCATCAAAGATTTCTTGTTGCGAGAGGCATCAATCACCTGCTCCACCAACCTTTTTTGGAAACTGACGACCAGAAAGTCCGTCGTGAAATAGACAGAAAGGAAACGTCCGTCCTCCATCGGATAGATACGTATCTCCTCTCCTTTATAATCAAAGTACTTAGAAGGGAATGTACTTGAGCAATACTTCTGAACAAAACTCCCGACCAGTTCATAATCGCCCGACCCCAGACTGCAATACAATACCTGATTCATCGGATTATCCGGTTCATGGAAGCTTATCAGCATCTTGCTCATCTGTTTACTCAATCCATGAGGAGTATCTTCCAACAAAGCGTACAGGTATTTTTTCAAATATACGAAGAGTTCCGATGCATACAGGAAACAATTATCCTTACTGCAATCTAGTTCATTGACATCATTTACCAGGTCTGCCATCCGGTCGGTTTCAAGAACAGCAACGGCATCTTGCGGCACTAAGGTATAAAGATTGAAATCCCGCTGATGCTCCACTGCATACAGGCGTAAGTATGAATAAATGCCCACCCCCGTACATAACAATATGACGGAGATAACGACAACTATCTGTATCAGGAGTCGGGGCTTCATGGCTTTTATTTGTTATCTTTGGGCAAAAATAACTTTTTCTGCCCATAAAAGCAAACAAAAACCTTAAAAATCTTAAAACATCACTTCAAGCCCATCGTATGCGAGGTGTATATGGGGCGGAAGTCGCTTCTCCAAATCGACATGCAAGCCCGCATGATGGCTCATGTGAATAAGATAAGTCTCTTTGGCACCAACACGCTCTACCGCCACCAATGCTTCAGAAATACTTTGATGAGTGAAATGAGGCTCAAAGCGTAGCGCATTGATGATCAATACATCCACACCACGCAACCGTTCATAAGACTCATCGGGCATCGTGTGCATATCTGTAACATAGCCAAGATTTCCTATCCGATAGCCAAGAATGGGTAACCGACCATGCATCACCTGCAAAGGAAGCACTTCCGTCTGGTTGATATGAAAAGGCTTGCCAGCCTCCACCTCCTCCAAATAGATACGGGGAACGCCCGGATACACCTTATCAACAAAGCAGTAAGGCATCCGTGCCCGCAGATGAGAGGCCGTATAAGCATCCGAATAAACAGGAATATCGGCCAAACGGCCAAACGGACGCAAATCGTCCAATCCTCCCACATGGTCGTAATGCTCGTGGGTAATCAGCACGCCGTCTATCTTCTCAAACGAAGACATGCGCAGCATCTGTTCTCTAAAGTCGGGACCACAATCTATCAATATCACCGCATCTTCCGTATGCACCAGTGAAGAGGTCCGCAAGCGGTTGTCCCGCCAATCGGTAGAAGTGCACACCGGACAAGTACAACCAATCTCCGGCACACCGGTTGAAGTTCCGCTTCCCAATATTCTAAATCTTCCCATTGTCAGCTGTCAGCTATTATCCGTTATCTATTAAATTAACTTCAGGATGAAGGTCTATTCCAAATCTTTCACGAACCGATGCCCGTACCGCATCCGAAAGGGCCACAATATCCATCCCTGTCGCCCCCCCCAGATTGACCAGCACCAATGCCTGCTTATCGTGCACAGCCGCACGACCCAATGCCTTCCCTTTCCATCCGCACCGGTCTATCATCCATCCGGCAGGTATCTTCACATGATGGGAATCCACGTTATAGTGTGGCATATCGGGATACTCCTGCCGCAATGTTTCAAACAATGCACGCGGCACAATGGGATTCATAAAAAAGCTGCCAGCATTGCCCTGGACTTTCGGGTCGGGAAGTTTGCTCTCTCGAATATCCATAATTACCTGGCGTACAGCGTTCAAATCCACCTGCGGATATTTTACCAACTCTTGCCGAATCGCACCGTAGTCCAATTTATAGTGTTCTTTTTTACTCAGACGGAAGTTCACGTAAGTCACGAATACCGACTTCATATCCGGCTGCTTGAAAATGCTCTTCCGATAGGCATAGCCACATTCATCGACGGGATAAACACGCTTCTCGCCTTGAATGTTCAAAGTCTCTACCGAAGTTATCAGATCTTTCACTTCCACTCCGTAAGCTCCTATATTCTGCACGGCACTGGCACCCACTTCACCCGGTATCGACGAAAGATTCTCCGCGCCATACCAATGATGCGCCACGCAGTATGCCACAAAGTCATCCCATACCACGCCCGCACCGACACGCACCGACACGGCTTCTTCATTCTCCATCAACACTTCTATCCCCTTGATGCGCGAATGCAATATCGTACCTTTATAATTACCGATAAACAACAAATTGCTACCGCCACCCACATGTAAATAGGGCATTGTGATATAACCCGCCGCACTCAGTTTTTGGAATTCTTCTTCCGAATCATACTCCAAAAGTTTTGCAGCGGTAACATCAATTCCGAATGTATTAGGTATTTTTTTTGAATCAGCTTCCATCCTCTCCTTCTCAGCCATCAGTTGTCTAAATACTGGTATCTTCGTATTTGTATAATTCCCACTCTCCATTCCTTCTCCGGAAATAGAAGAGATTGGAATAGCCATTACCGATACCGTTTACCTTCAAGATTTTGGTATTGGATAAGTCCTCGTTTTTCTGTCCATAATTAATATTGGACAACTTATCGGCAGGCATCACTGGACGAAACGCATACCATTGGTTCACGTCCAGCGTTGTCTCCAATATGGAAAACTCATCATCAGGATCGATGGTGATAAATTGCAACGGACGACTGATGTGCTTGCTCTGATAGACACTGTCCGTCACAAAATGTGTATAGAACTCCACAAAATCTTCGTTCTCCCCCTTCTCCATTTCACGCAGATTAATGGCTTCGAGCATCCACATACCCCGCTTCCGCTCAAAATAGTAACGCTTCACCATACGGGTCTTCAGATAAATCCAATCTACCTGAACCGACTTCAACGTTGTGTCACCCACCAACTCCAGTTCATCCTCTTCATCAAAAAGCAACGTATAATAACTCTGCTGTGTGAAGAAATAATCATGCTTCCAAAATCGTTCTTCTATTTTTACCGGCGTATCCCGGTTGTAGTAAGGCAAAGGAAACTCCGTCCTTTGCCTTTGTAAAGTTTCATCCGATGCATAGCTGAATATAAAATCATCAAACAGCTCATCTGCCTCTGTAGGCTTCGGTTCCTCCTTCAGCTCTACCTGTTGCAGTGTATCGGCAACTTCATACTTAACCGAGTCCACCATGTCCGTAATAGCAGCAAAGGGATCTGTTTTCGTTTTGTTATTCCCACACGAAATCAGAAAAGCGAACAACAAAATCCCCAAAAGAATTCTTTTCATTTCTTACGGACCGATTTGGGTCACTTATTTAATTTAGCCTTCAGTTTCTCAAGCATATCTACGGTCATGGATTCCAAATCATACTGAGGTTTCCAATCCCATTCTTCGCGAGCGCAAGAATCGTCCAAAGAGTCGGGCCAGCTATCCGCAATTGCCTGCTTCAACGGATCTATTTCATACTCCATTTCAAATTCGGGTACGTGTTTTTTGATAGCCTGATAAATTTCTTCCGGATCAAAACTCATAGAAGCGATATTGAAGGCGTTGCGATGTTGTAATCTTGCCGGAGCTGCCTCCATCAAGGCAATTGCCGCATTCAATGCATCCGGCATATACATCATATCCATATAAGTACCAGCTTTCACTGGACATACAAACTTCTCACCTTTCACGGCGGAATAGAATATATCTACCGCATAATCCGTAGTACCGCCTCCCGGAGGAGTGACATTGGAGATGATTCCCGGGAAACGTACCGCACGGGTATCTACTCCATACTTCGTATAGTAATAATCACTCAGCAACTCAGTCGTTACTTTAGTCACACCATACATTGTTCGCGGACGTTGAATCGTATCCTGCGGGGTTTTTGTATGTGGAGTGGCAGCTCCGAATGAACCGATGGAACTGGGAGTGAAGACAGCACAATTATACTCACGAGCCACCTCAAGCACGTTCCAAAGTCCGTCAATACCGATTTTCCATGCCATTGCCGGACGGCTTTCGGCAACTACCGATAACAATGCAGCCAGATTATAAATCGTATCTATCTTAAATTGACGTACGACCACTTCAATAGACTGACGATCTGTTACATCCGCAATGGCCGAAGGACCGGACGCCTTCAATTCTCCCTTAGGCATAGCACTCGGAATATATCCGGCTACCACATGGTCATCCCCATAACGTTTACGCAACTCTAATGTTAATTCCGAACCAATCTGTCCAGTAGATCCAATTACCAAAATATTTTTCATGAGACTTAATTATAAGTAGTTTGTTAATAATAC
>NZ_JAICZW010000089.1 GCF_029057325.1 Bacteroides sp.
GCCCGATTTATTCAATGGGTATAAATCCCTATTATGATTGCAGGAAAGATACTATTTATCACTATAATATAGAGACCAATCAAATTTATTCGGTATATACTTCCAATATGCATGCGGAAAAGCTGGTAACTGTCTGTTCTAAGGAGACTCCTTTGCATTTTTATACTTGTCAGCAGACTTACAGAGAGGGTACGGATATCAATCCGGAGAATAGAACCGGATATAAGCTTTTCCAAGTGGACAAAAAGACCGGGAAAGGCAGGTACATACAGGTGGTAAACGATTACTTGGGCGGCATTAAGTTTGATGTTGATTATTGGTTTTGGTTTATAAGAGATGATTATGTCGCTTATTATTGGGAACCGTTGGCATTGAAGGAAGAATTGGAGGAGGCCTTGTCGGCTAATAGGGAAATGAGTGCTGAAGTCCGCGAGCGCATCCTTAAATTGAAGGATCTCCTGCATGAGAACAGCAATGATATACTGATGATTTGTAAATTCAAGAAGCAATAGTCATAAATTTAAAACCAGAAAAACATGAGAAACAGAAATTTATTATTCACTCTTGCCTTAGCTGCAACAATCTCGGGAAACGGAATCTTGAATGCGCAAGATATCCGGATAGACATGAACAAGGCATATCCAAAGAAAACAATCTGCCTGCAAGACGCGGCCGAGGTGGAATACATTCCATTGGAAACCAAAGACGGGGTGATTTTCAATGGAACGGTGGTGAACATCTCCCGTCAGGGCATAGCCGGTTATAACAAGAAAAAGGGAGACATCTTGTTGTTCGACGGGACGGGAAAGGCCATTCGGTCTTTCAATCACACGGGGCAGGGACCGAATGAATATCTCCAATTGTTTTACATAGATGTGGATTGGGAACAGAAGGAAGTGTATGTACAAGACAACCTCCGTGAAAAAATCAAGGTCTATTCGCAAGAAGGAAGCTACCTGCGGACTATCCCGATAGAGGGTACTATGCGGCAGAACGATATGTTCAATTACTCTCCGGAACAAATCGTCTATTTCAAGCAACCTGCCCAAAAGGATTTTTCGGCCTACTGCCCTGTAACGTTTGTTTCCAAGACCGGCAACGGAACAGAATCACTTCCTTTCCAAAAGAAAGAGGAAACGATGGTGAAAGCCACAGGCGGTCCGTTCGGCAATATGCAGATGCCGGTAAGGAGCGTGTCCTCTCTGTGCAAAAAGGGGCGGAGTGTTTACGTGAACGAAGTGACATCGGACATCGTCTATCGGATAGATGCCGGTAAGAAGATGACCCCTGTCATCACCCGTGTACCTTCCTATCAGTCGAACAAGAATTTCCTTCTTGTCCTTTGGGGAGCTACTCCGCGTTTCTATTTCCTGAGGAGGCAACAGACGTTGTTGCAGTTCAAGGATAATGCCGCAAAAGATACAGAAAGCACTTTTGTAGCCTATGACCGCAAAAGCGGTGAGTACTTTTGTCCCACATTCACCAACAAGGAGTATTCGTCGCAAGCCATTGGATTGGATCAACTTCTTCAGTGTGCCGGGGATGACAATAAGTGCTATCTCTTGCTGGATGCCCTTACCCTGAAAGAAGCCCTGTCCGGAGGAAAACTGAATGGCAGGTTGAAGGCTGTCGCTGAAAAGATAGACGAAGAGGACAATCCGGTTGTGATGGTTGTATCGTTCAACAAATGAGTTATAACTATGAAAAATCATGTTTTGTTCTCGACAAGAGACAATCATTACCTGTATTCATGTAGGCATAAAGAGATACTCCCGGTTCATCCTATATTGCAGCGTATCATTCAATTGCATGATGAAGGAAAGGACTTTGGGGAGAATGATGAAGTGCTGTGTACATATATGAAAGACGAAGTGGAGTATTATCGACAGAAATACGACTATTTGAAAGATATGCAGGTGATTGGCAAAAAAGATGATATAGAATACGCTCCCTTGTCTGAAGAAATGATCCGAAAAGAACTTGAAAATTTGCAAGTTCTGACATTTGTTGTTACGGATAAATGTAATCTGAAGTGTAGATATTGTGCATACGGGGAAATGTATTGTGGTTACGATGTCAGAGAGGATGGAGATTTGACTTTTGACAAAGCTAAACAAGTGTTGGACTATCTGTTTAATATATGGATAAAAGCTAAAGCTTTGTCAGCAAAGAGAACTGTCACTATTGGTTTTTATGGTGGAGAACCTTTAATGAATTTTGAACTTATCAAACAGATTGTTGATTATGTAGATGAACATACTTTCCCACATATCGAATTTCAATATAATATGACTACTAATGCCATGCTATTGGATAAATATCAAGATTTCCTGCAGAAGTATGAATTTCGATTGTTAATTAGTTTGGATGGGACAGAAGAGGATGATTGTCATCGCGTAACAGCAGGTGGTATTAATTCATTCAAATATGTATTTCCTAAAATAAAGAAGCTTAAAGAGATTTATCCATCTTATTTTGAGAAATGTATTTCGTTTAATAGTGTTCTTCATTCCAATAGCGATGTGGGGCGTATCGTTGATTTTTTTGAAAAAGAATTCGGAAAATCCCCAATGTTAAGCGAATTGAGTCGGCAAAATGTGATAAACAATCGCTTGTTTAGTAAAATGTTTTTAAATGTACAAGCGGCAATAAAACAATCTGGAAGGCAAGCCTTCATAGACAAGAAGTTGATGTATGTTTCACCCAATATTTCTACGTTAACATCCTATTTGCACCGATATACCAATGAAACTTTTAAGGATTATCGTTCTATGTTTTACGGTACAAAACGTTATTCTTTCATTCCAACAGGAACTTGTATTCCTTTTAACCGTAAATTCTTGGTTACCACCAATGGGAAAATCATGGTATGTGAACATATTGACCATAAATATGCGGTAGGAAAAGTTGATGAAAAGGGCATTCATTTGGATTTGGTTGAGATTGGGAGAAAATACAATGAACAATATTATGATAGGATAATTCAGTTGTGTAATAAGTGCTATGCCCAATGTAATTGTACTCAATGCATCTTTCAAACAAACATAGACAACAATCCTGTAAAATGTAAAAGTTTTTATACTTATGTAAGATTTGCAGAGCATTTGGCTGCCAATTTGGATTATTTGGAACATAACAGATGGTCATATAAACGTGTCATGGAGGAGATTACTTTATTCTAAAATCAGTAAATATGTTATATCTATATACGGAACCATATACTTGTTATTTTTATAAAAGAGGAAAAATCCTATTATATAATACATTGGATAAGAAGTTAACCTTATATGAGGTGGATGATGAGTTGCGCTCTATTGCAGAAATGCTATGGAAGGAGAAAGGCGTATTGATAGAAGAGAAAATATCTCAACTTTCTTCTGTTGCACATTTCGTAGATGTTTTAAGGAGAAGTTTTAATGGTGATATACTTCCTATTGCAAAGAAGCAGGTAATGCCTGCACTTTTTCATCCTATTGTGAATAATCAAAGAGATTTTAAACGTTTGCAACAGGTTGATAAAATCAGTATTGATAATCAAGTGATGAATTATTTGGAAGAGGTTTATATCTATTTGAATGGGATTGATGAGAAAAAAGAATATCCGGCATTCATGCAGACACCATCTTATTGGGGACAAAATGCAGATATTGACGGACGAGAATTGATTGCATGGTTGGGGCATGTTCAAAACAAACAAATTAGTCAGATAAACCTTTTAGGGGGTGACGTATTAAACCATATTCATTTTGAGGAAATTATAGATGTGGCAAGATTGAAAGCACACGAAATCAACCTATATTACAGATATGATTTATTTCAAGAGGAATATTTGCATAAGCTTGACCAACATGAAATAGACAAATTGTATATAATTGTTCCAATGTATATGGTTGATGAAGCATTATTGTATTCAAAAGTTGAGAGCTTGAAAAATTGGAATTTAAAACAATTGATATTTTTAGTTGTTTCGGAGGAGGAATATCTATGTGCTGAAAGCTTGATAGTCCAATATGACATTAAAGACTATATATTTAAACCATTGTATAATGGGAACAATTTGTCTTTTTTTGAAAAAGAGGTATTTTTAAATATAGAAGATATAGAGGGACTGACACCAACAAAAAGGGAAATTTATGCCAATCAAAATATAAATAGAAATGATTTTGGAAGAATAACCATACTTCCCAATGGAAAAATCTATGCGAATCCTAATAAAGAAGCATTAGGTATTATAGGACGGGATAGAGTGCACAATGTGATTTATCGTGAGTTAACCGAAGGGCATTCTTGGCTCTACATCCGTAACGATAAACCTTGTAGTGATTGCATTTATCAATGGCTTTGTCCTTCACCATCTAATTATGAACAAGCGATTGGAAAGCCGAATCTTTGTCATGTAGTACCTTAGTTCTCATAAATTGGAATGAGGAATTTTACTTTTAGTATGGACAAAAACAGGTTTAATATAGGCGAAGTTACAGTAGCAAAGGAATTCCCTATCGGTGTATCAGGCATCCTCCGTTGCCGGAACAATGATGACTTTTTGGACGAGTGTATCGAATCCGTCATAGACGGACTGGACGAACTTGTGGCAGTCTATAATGAATGCACCGATCGGACGGTGGAAATCCTGGAGCGGAAGCAGCGGCAATATCCCGACAAGATAAAGTTGTATGAATATCTTCCCCACGTATTGCCTTTGGAACTGGACGAGGAGACATTCGCCTATGCCCGGAGCCTGCCTCCCGATTCGGGGCAGCTGATGGCTGAATATACCAATTTCGTCCTCTCTAAAGCTACCTACCGCTACATCATGAAGGTGGATGCCGATCAAGTCTATTTCACCTCGCAATGGAAACGTATCTGTGATGCCTACCGCACTACGGACAAGGTAACGATTACGGAACAGGAGGAACAGGCGTACCGGCTGTATGCGGACAGAAAGCTGCCCGCCGGTCAATATCCTTATTATGCCTCGTATATTGAAAAGCGTATTATCAACGACAAAGTGGCGGTCTCCTTTTCGGGCATCAACCTCTATCATCCGAAAGAGTGCTGGATGGTGGGGCTGGGCGACAGAACGTGCAGGGCGCTGCAACCGCCGTTCAACGGGGCGCACGACCATTTCTGCTTGGATGCCGGCAAAGGCCTGCGGTATGAAAGCCGGATACGTCCTACCCTGATAAAGGGAGGATACGGACGTATCATCGAACGGATGCGCTACGGTGAAGAGATGCCGGACGGAGGTTTCTTGTGGTTTCACCTGAAGGCATTGACGAAAGCCGCCTGGAATGAGTCAATCCCTCTAAGTAGATTGGCACCGCTGGAAAGGCTGGTGAATATGCCTTATCCAAGGTTCAATGCACAATACCGTCCTTATTTTGTCACGCACTTTGCGGAATCGGGCTTCGCCTGTCTGTTTGAGGCACAACGGTCGTATATCCCTTGGCAACGTCTGGACGCTTTGGAAGAGAAGTACAAACGGATGCAACGTCCGTCCGGTAAGTATGTGGAGAATCCGGGAAACCGCACGCTCTGCTTCATCCCCGTGCGCAAAGGGAGCAAGGGAATTCCGGGCAAGAACCTGAAGCCTTTAGGGGGAAAGCCGCTGGTATGCTGGGTGCTGGACACGGTGTTGGCATCCGGCATTGCCGATGAGGTATGGGTGGCTACCGACTGGGACGAGATGGAGCGTCTGGTGTGCGGCAGGTATGCGGAAAAGGTAAAGGTATATCGCCGCAGCGAATGGAGCGCACGGGACGAGGCACCCACTCCGGAAGTGGTGAGAGAGTTTCTGGAGGAAGTGCGGCCCGATGACAATGACCGTTTCATTTTGTTGCAGGCCACTTCACCCTTTCTCCGCAGGGAAGAGTTGCAAGCCTTGCTTGGGGAGATGCGGAAGGGGGAATATGACTCGTTTGTCTCCTGCTGCCGTTTGAAGAAATTCCGATGGAGCGGCGACGGTCGTCCGCTGGACTATACAGCCGTGAGGAAGCCCCGCAGACAGGAATTTGAAGGAATGCTGCTGGAATCGGGAGCGTTTTACGCTTCGACCGCAGGAGCCGTGAGAAGGAGCGGCGAGCTGCTGCCCGGGCGTGTCCGGGTGATGGAGACGGGCGAAGGAGGACTGATAGACCTGGATGAGTATTCGGACTGGACACAGGCGGAAGATTATGCCCGAAAGGTGGGCGTGACGGACGATTTCTATGTGGAGTATTACGAAACGGTGGACGAACTGCTGCAAGCATACGTGTTTTGCAAGGAGCTGGAGCAACCGGTGTGTACCTACCTGTTTCAGCGCTCTTATCCGCTACGCCCGGAATATGAGAAGCGGAGGAAGGAGGGACACTCAGCCAATAGATGCCGGAAGTGGCTGGAAGAGAGACTCCTGCCGAACATTCCGGAAAAGAGAGTTTCGGGAAGGCAAGCAAGCGATGACTATCGTTCGGAGTCGTGGTACGAAACGCTGTCTGCCCTGTCGGGGCGTTTGGTGGCCTATGTCTATAACAACCGTCAGTTGCGCTATTTGCTGCCATTGGTGAACGGGCTGAACCGTCCGGTGTTGTTGGTCTGCGAGCCGGGAGTGGATGAAGAGGTGGAAGTGGGCGAGCACGTGACCGCCGTGGAGCTTTGTTTCATGGATGCCTGTCCGGTGTATGAGGACAACGTGTTAGAGACCGGTTTCCTGGAACTGTACCGCTACTACAACACATTCTTCCTGATGACAGAGGCACTTCGCCCCGAAGGGGTGGTGGTATTGGAGGGCTGTCACTATCAGGAGCAGGTATGGGGAGTGATTGCCCGGAAGAGGGGCATCCCGTGTATCGGCATCCAGCAGGGATGGCCTTCGTTGATGCACACCATGTTCCGTAACCTCCCTTATTCGCACTACCTGACGTGGGGCAGAAACCTGTCGGAATACTGGAAGAAGTACAATCCGGGAACCGACTTCATCTCCATAGGCTACCTCTATGAAGTGGAAAGAAAGAGAGGGGACGACATTACGTTCTTTCTGCAAGCCCCCGTGTTCATCAGTGACGCCGCCTATTTCGACCAATTGGTGGAGCTGGTAGTAGAAACGGCGGAGAAATATCCGGAACGGATGGTAGGCGTGCGTGAACATCCCGAATACAACTTGCCGGCATCCGTCGTGGAAAAGTTCGGGAACTATCCGAATGTGCGGATGATGTCCGATTGCACCCTTGCCGAAGCGTTCGCGCATACAGGCGTGGCGGTGTCCCACTTCTCGTCCGCATTGTTAGAAGGGGTGGCACATGATTGCGTCCCGTTGGTGTTCGACCCCGCCCGCGATTCCCGCTATACGCCTGACGTGGAACAATTAGGGTTGGGATTGATAGCTTACGACAAGCAGTCTTTCTTTGAAAAGTTGGAAGTCATCTTGACAGACTCCTCCACATTCCTTGAAAAGATATTGATGCGGAAGGAGGGATGGATGCAAGCCGTGTCGGGAGAGGCGGTGAAGCATGCAGTGGATGCCTTGACCCGTATCGCTCCCTGCCGCATCCCGGAAACAACGACGGTGCCAAAGCTACATATCGGTTGCGGCCCTTTCACACTGGAAGGGTGGCTGAATACGGATATAGGCGGCTATCGCCCGGAAATCCGTTATCTGGATGCGGGAAGGCATTATCCCTTTCTCGACGATTCTTTTGAATATATCTACTCCGAACACCTGTTTGAACATTTGGAACTGCCGCAGGCGGCGACTATGTTGGAAGAGTGCTTCCGGGTGTTGAAGCCCGGCGGCAGGATGCGGCTTTCCATGCCGGATTTCCACTTCCTGATGGAGCTATACCGACATCCGGACGAGGAGCCTAACCGCCGGTACCTGGCATGGAGCTACCGCCTTTTCGGAGAGAAGAAATGGGGGGAGGCGGCGGAAGAGGACTATCCGGTGCATGTCATCAACAACTTCTTCCATCTGTGGGGACACCGGTTTATCCATACGCCGGAACACCTGACAAGGATGGTGGAACGGGCGGGATTCGAACAGTTCTGCCGCTATCCGGTGGGAGCAAGCGATACGCCCGCCTTCCGAAACATAGAGCGGCACCGGGACAGCATACCGGAGTGGGCCAATGAACTGGAAACGTTTGTCGTGGAGATGGAAAAACCGATACATCCCAAAGAGGGGAAGAAGGAGGAAACTGCCGGAATTGTTCCCGCGGTTTCTGTGATTGTCCCTGTCTATAATGGGGAAAAATACTTGGAGTGCTGCTTGGAAAGTCTGTCCGGACAGTCGTTGGAAAATGTGGAGGTGGTGCTGGTGAACGACGGTTCCACAGATGTCTCGGGACGGATGATGAAGGAGTATGCGGCGGGACATGCCCGTTGCCACTATGTGGAGCAGGAAAACGGAGGATTGTCGGCGGCAAGGAATGCGGGATTGGAACATGCCACGGGGAGGTATGTCGCTTTCTTGGATTGTGATGACTTCTTGCCGCAGGAGGCATTGGCGAAACTGTATGAAAAGGCTGTGGAGACGGATGCGGACATCGTGGCGGGCAATGTGGCTGTTTTTGAGAACGGCTTCACGTATGATTACCACCGCCGGAATGCGGACGGCGGGGAGGTGGTGTCCGGCGTGACTTTCCTGTCGAGGGTGACGGATGAGCGAAGGTATGTGCCGATGGTTTACGGCTATCTGTATGAGCGTGCCTTTATTGAGAAAAACAGGCTCCGCTTTGAGCCGGGCATCATCCATGAAGACGAACTATGGACACCGATAGCGCTGGCAAAGGCTGCAAGGATGGCGGCTGTCGGAAACGTGACCTGCTACTACAGGCAGCACGGTATATCTATCATGAAGACGGCCTGTGCCGAAAAACGTCTGGTCTCCATGGCATGCATCATAGATAAACTGATGGAATTTTTGAGACAAGGTCGTCTGCCGGAGAAAGGCATACAAGCCATCCGTGCAAGGATAGGGTTGCTGGAAAGAATGATGGACGGTTTGCGTATGAATAAACAATAAAAGAATGATGAAGCGTTTTCCACATTATTTGCAGTTGGACGCCATGGATTGCGGTCCCACTTGCTTGCGTATGATAGCCGGGTATTATGGCAAGAACTATTCGCTGCAAACACTCCGCGCACGCTCCTTCATCACCCGTGAAGGCGTTTCGATGCTGGGAATCAGCGATGCCGCCGAGAGCATCGGTTTTCGGACCATGGGCGTGCGCGTCTCTTTTGACCAACTGGTGCAGGATGTGCCTCTGCCCTGCATCCTGCATTGGAATCAGAATCATTTTGTGGTCTGCTACGGCATCGAGAAGAAGAAAGGAGAATATCGGTTTCGGATAGCAGATCCGGCAAGCCAATTGGTGACTTACCACGAACAGGAATTGAAGCGGTGCTGGCTGGCGACCAAGTCCGACGGAGAGGAGAAAGGTACCGCACTTGTGCTGGAACCTACTCCTGACTTCTATAACCGTGAGGATGAGCCGGAGCGGAAGGGAAGGAAGCTGCATTTCTTCCTCCGTTACCTCACTCCTTATAAAAAGGAATTGTTGCAGCTGGTGTTGGGCATGTTGGTGGTGAGCCTGCTTCAGCTCGTACTGCCTTTCCTGACACAAGCCCTTGTGGATGTGGGCATTCGCGACGGGAATCTTGGCTTTATCACATTGGTGCTGGTGGCACAGATTGTAGTCTCGGTGTCGCAGCTTTCGGTGGAATTTATCCGCAGCTGGATATTGCTGCATGTGAATACGCGCATTTCCATCTCCCTCATTTCGGACTTTCTGGCAAAGCTGATGAAGTTGCCGCTCCATTTTTTCGATACGAAGATGGTGGGGGACATCATACAGCGCATCGGCGACCATAACCGTATAAAGACTTTCCTGACAGGCTCTTCCATCAGCACGCTTTTCTCTTTTGTCAGTTTCTTTATCTTCGCCGTCGTGTTGGCCTACTACAATCCGGTGCTATTGGGAATCTTCCTGTTGGGCAACAGCCTGTATATAGCCTGGATTCTGTTCTTCATGAAATATCGCCGTGAACTGGATATCCGCCGGTTTGCACAAGCCGCCGGAGAGCAGAGCAACCTTGTGCAGATGGTGACCGCCATGCAGGAGATAAAGCTGAACAATTGCGAGACGCAGAAGCGGTGGCAATGGGAACGCATCCAGGTGAAGCTGTTCAAAATCAGCGTGAAGGGACTTGCCTTGGGGCAGGTGCAGCAGGTGGGATCTGTGTTTTTTAACCAGACAACCAATATCATCGTCTCGTTTATTGCCGCAAAGGCCGTTGTGGAGGGAGAGATGACGCTGGGAATGATGATGTCCCTGACCTACATCATCGGCCAGCTCAGTGCGCCGGTCGCCTCCTTCATCGGTTTTGCGCAGCAGCTTCAGGATGCCAAGATAAGTCTGGAGCGTCTGAACGAGGTGCATGGGCGGCCGGACGAGGAGCAGGACATCACCTCCAAGTTGTCCGTCCTGCCTGAGAGACGGGACATCACGTTGGAGAATGTCTGCTTCAGCTACGATGGTGCGGACAGGGACTACGTGTTGGACGGAGTCTCTCTGGTCATTCCGGAACAGAAAGTGACCGCCATTGTGGGAGCAAGCGGAAGCGGAAAGACCACATTGGTGAAACTGCTGCTTGGCTTCTATTCACCCAACATGGGAACGGTGAGGGTGGGTGACACTGCTCTGGGAAGCATCAATCCGCACTTGTGGCGTGCCAAGACGGGAGCCGTGATGCAGGAGGGGTTCATCTTTTCGGAAACCATCGCGCAGAATATTGCCATAGGCGAGGAACAGATTGACATAGAGAGGTTGCGTCGTGCCGTATCGGTGGCCAACATCCGTGAATTCATCGATTCGCTGCCACTGGGCTATAACACGAAAATCGGCATGGAAGGGAACGGCATCAGCCAAGGGCAGAAGCAGCGCCTGCTGATAGCAAGGGCGGTGTATAAGAATCCGGAATTCCTCTTCTTCGACGAGGCTACCAATGCCTTGGATGCAAACAACGAGAAGGAGATTATGGGCCATCTGCATGAGTTCTATAAAGGGAAAACCGTGGTGGTAGTGGCACACCGGCTCAGCACGGTGAAGGATGCCGACAAGATTGTGGTGCTGGACAAAGGCCGTATTGTCGAGGAAGGTACGCACAAGGAGCTGACGGAACGGGAAGGATTGTATTATCGTCTGGTGAAGAATCAACTGGAATTGGGGAACTGATGGAAGAGACAAGACAGGAATATAGGAAGGACGTGGAACTTCGCAGCGAAGAGGTGCAGGAATTGATGAACCACATTTCGCCGTGGGTGGTGAGAAGCGGCATTACCGTGCTGTTTGTGATAATATCGGTCATACTGGTAGGGTGCTGGATATTCAGATATCCGGACTCGTTGGCGGCTGAGGTGACTCTTGCTACGGAGGAGCCTCCCGCCTTTGTATTGGCGCATGCCACGGGAAGGCTTGATACGCTGTATGTGGAAAACGGGAGCATGGTGAGGACCGGTGCCGGATTGGGGGTGATTGGCAATGCGGCACTTACAGAAGACGTATGTCTGCTGGTGTCATGGATGGAGCAATGGGAAAGGGCAGATTATGATTGGCGGAAAGGGAGGGAGCTGTTTGCCGGCAAACGGTTGCGACTGGGCGAGGTGCAAGCGGCGTTTGCAGCCTTCATCACTTCCCTGTCCGAGTATGTGCGATTCATGGAGCTGGATTATTATGCCCGGAAACTCCGTTCGCAGGAGAGGCAGTTGGACGGACAACGCGCCTACTTGCAAGTGGCGGAAAGGGAATATGCATGGATGGAAAAGGAAGTGGAGTTGGCTCAAAACATGTATGGACGCGACTCCACACTGTATGCCGGAAATGCGATGATTGCCGCCGAGTTCGAAGAGTCGGAAAGCAGATACCTTCAGCGCCTCCGCTCTAAAGAGAATGCGCGTATGGGGCTGCTTCAGGCCGGAATGCAACTGATGCAGCATGAAGAGAACCTGCTGGATATACGAAAACAGGCGTATGACGAGGAGCAGAGGCGGCGGACGGAATTGAAAAATGCCGTGGAACAGCTGTCGGCGCAGTTGAGCGCTTGGCAACATGCCTATTTCTTAAGAAGCCCTGTCGATGGCAAGGTTACTTTTATGACGGTGTGGAAGCGTAACCAGAACGTAAAGACGGGTGAAACGGTCTTTATGGTTCAGCCTTCGGACAGCTCGTGTGTATTGGGCAAGGCGTTGCTTCCCTTGCAGGGATCGGGCAAAGTACATGTCGGGCAAAAAGTGCATATTCGTCTGGACAACTATCCCGACCAAGAGTTCGGCTATGTGAAAGGACGGGTGAAAAGCATCTCGCCTGCCCCCACGGAAGAGGACCGATATGTGGTGGAAATCCTGTTGCCTGAGGGGTTGCGGACCAATTATGGCAAGCTGCTGCCTGCCTCGCGTGAACTGAAAGGAACAGCAGATATTATCCTGGCCGATAGAAGTGTGCTTGAGAGACTGTTGGCACCGTTGAGGAAGGTGGTGGAGTATGAAGAATAGGGGAATGGGTGGGAACAGGCGAAAAATCCCCAATAATAAGGATAATGGGGCAGGGGTAACGAAATAAACGTTATCTTTGTCCTATTGTTTATATATGATCACCAACTCATGGAAAATAACCCCGAAACAGCGCTTGCATGGCAATTCATTGAAAACACAGGCACGCATCTTTTCTTGACCGGAAAGGCAGGTACCGGCAAGACCACTTTCCTGCGCAGGCTGAAGGCCGAAAGCCCGAAACGAATGATTGTGCTTGCACCTACGGGCATTGCGGCCATCAATGCGGGCGGTGCCACCATCCACTCTTTCTTCCAATTGCCTTTCGCACCGTATGTGCCCGAAAGCTCGTTCAGTGCGGACGGCAAGGCGGCCTATCGTTTCCGCTTCGGCAAAGAGAAAATCAACATTATCCGCAGCATCGACTTGCTGGTGATTGATGAAATCAGCATGGTGCGTGCCGATTTGCTTGACTCGGTGGATGCCGTGTTGCGGCGTTTCCGCGATCGGAGCAAGCCGTTCGGCGGTGTACAATTGCTGATGATTGGCGACCTTCAGCAACTTGCCCCCGTAGTGAAGGACGAGGAGTGGCAGTTGTTGCGCAAGTATTATGATACACCCTATTTTTTCTCCAGTCAGGCGTTGAAGCAGACCGAATACTGCACCATCGAACTGAAGAAAGTCTATCGGCAGAATGACGGGACTTTCTTGGAACTGCTGAACCGCATCCGTGAGAACCGTTGCGACCGGCAAGTGCTGGAGGCCCTGAACCGTCGCTACATCCCAAACTTCGCACCGGACAAGGAAGAGGGCTATATCCGTCTGGTGACCCACAACTATCAGGCGCAACGCATCAACGACCATGAGTTGGAGCAGCTTCCGGGGCGTTCGTATGCTTTCCGTGCCAAGATTGAAGGGAAGTTTCCCGAATACTCTTATCCCACGGACGAGTTGCTGGAACTGAAACGGGGTGCGCAGGTGATGTTTGTGAAGAACGACACTTCCGGTGAGCACCGTTACTACAACGGCATGATTGGAGAGGTGACCGCCGTGTCGCCCGGTGGAATCGAGGTGCGCAGCAAAGGAGGAAACGCCGCCTTCCAGCTTCAAGAGGAGGAGTGGGCGAATGCCAAATACGTGTTGGACGAAGAGACCAAAGAGATTAAGGAGGAGATTGAAGGCGTGTTCCGGCAATATCCGCTGAAACTGGCTTGGGCGATAACCATCCACAAAAGCCAGGGACTAACCTTTGAGCGTGCCGTGATTGATGCCAGCGCCTCGTTTGCGCACGGACAGACCTACGTAGCTCTGAGCCGTTGCAAGACACTGGAGGGAATGGTGCTCAGCGCCCCGCTGTCGGCAAAAGCCATTATTACGGACGATGCGGTGGATACCTTTACGACGGAAGCCCGGAGGAGCGAGCCGGACGAGAAACGTTTCCGCTCTTTGCAGCAAGCCTATTTTCTGGAATTGCTGTCGGGTTTGTTCGATTTCTTGCCTATGGAGCAGGCGTTGCGGCGGTATGTGCGGCTGATAGACGAGCACTTGTATAAGTTGTTCCCCAAACAATTGGCGGCTTGCAAGGAGGAGGTGAAACGCTTTCAGGAGAAGGTGACGAAAGTTGCCCAAAAGTTCAGTGTACAATATACCCGTCTGGTAGATACAGCAGAAGATTATGCGGATGATAAGAACTTGCAGGGGCGCATCCATGCTGCCGCCGTCTATTTCCAAGAACAGTTACAACCGCTGGATGCCTTGATGGTGAACACGGTAACTTCCGACAATAAGGAACTGAAGAAGAAACTTCGGGATGCTTTGGAAGAGCTGGAGGGGTTGTTTGACTTGAAGTCCGGCCTGCTGGAGTATGTATTGGAGCATGGGTTCCACGTGGGGGACTACTTGAAACAGAAGGCGCTTCTTTCCTTGGATGATTCTGCTTCCTTCAAAGGAAAAGGGAAGAGTGCTGCTAACGGGACAGGTCAGGAAGGCGGGCAAAGAAACTCCCGTGAGCGGAAGCGTGCCTCTGCGGCGGTCGAAGTTCCCACAGATGTGCTGCATCCGGAGCTCTATAGCCGCTTGGTGGCTTGGCGCAATACGGAGGCCTTGCGGTTGGGGCTGCCTGTATATACCGTTATCCAGCAGAAGGCGATTCTGGGCATCAGCAACCTGTTGCCTTCAGACAAAGCCATGCTGGTGCGCATTCCTTATTTCGGGAAGAAAGGGGCGGAGAAGTACGGAGATGTAATCTTGGAAATGGTGCGGGCCTATCGGAAAGAGAAGGGGCTGGCAGAAACTGAACTGCTATAGCAGGACATCCACATGATAGTCAAACAGAAATATCCTGCGAATATTTCTATTCTTAGGAGTTAACGGGAGTTATCACTCCGCTTCGTTTCGTTAGGAGTTAAAAACCAATAATTTAACTTAACGTGAGTCTGATATAAGCGATAGCACACCGCCCGTATGGCAATTCCTTATATCGAACTCACGTTAATTTATGTAAAGAGGAGTATCGGCTGATAACTCCCCCTGGTTCCTATAGTCCCTCTAAAAGAAATCTAAAATCATAATTATTTACATAGTAAATCTTACTTCCGAAAATTCCATCACCCTTTATGTTCCTGATCCGCGTCTTGTCCGGTTCTCTTCTGCTCCATAGTTTCTTCGGTGTTTCTTCGGACGTTCTTCGGACATTCTTCGGTCCTAGGGAGTGGAGTTTGTCC
>NZ_JAICZW010000009.1 GCF_029057325.1 Bacteroides sp.
GGTGGGGGGATCATCTTCTATTTCGGTGCGTTGGCCTATTTCCTGACGAGCGGGTGGGAATACCCGTGGTTCATGCTTGCCCTGACTCTGGTGACGTTTATCAGCTTTGTGGATGATGTGAAATCGACGGGGCAGGTGACGAGGCTGCTGTTCCATTTCTCCGCCATGGCCTTGCTGTTTGGCCAGTGGGGATTGTTCTCTTTAGGCTGGTGGTGGATTGTCGTGGCTTTGATAGTCTGTACGGGCATCATCAATGCCTACAACTTCATGGACGGCATCAACGGCATTACGGGCGGTTATTCGTTGGTGGCGCTGGTGACGTTGGCGTATATCAACCGGTCGGTTGTTTCTTTTGTGGAGGCGGATTTCATCTATACGGTGCTTTGTTCGGTGCTGGTGTTCTGCTTCTTCAATTTCCGCAAGCGGGCGAAGTGCTTCGCCGGTGATGTGGGATCGGTGGGCATTGCCTTCATCCTTCTTTTCCTGATAGGACGGCTGATTATCCGGACGGAGGATTTCAGCTGGATTGTGTTGTTGGCTGTGTATGGGGTGGACAGTGTGCTGACCATCATCCACCGCTTGATGCTGCACGAGAATATCGGCTTGCCGCACCGGAAGCATCTGTATCAAATAATGGCGAACGAACTGAGGGTACCGCATGTGGTGGTCTCTGCTGTATATATGGCGGTGCAGGCGATGCTGAATGTCGGGTACATGATGTGTCAGGGGGATGGTTACGTGTATCTGTTAGGTTCCGTTTCTTTGCTCTGCATCCTTTATATCTGCTTTATGAAGAAGTATTTCAGGTTGCATCAGGCATGATAAGCGGTGTTAAGAGAGTGTCCTTTGAGATACTAATGATAACAAAGGCGATGAAGATTTATTCTCCATCGCCTTTGTTGGTTTATAGGTGAACAAAAAATGCTTGGCGGAACAGCCGTGTGTGAGTTGGCATAAAAAATAGCACTCTTCTCTGAATCTTGAAATAAAAGTGTATATTTGCATAGAACTTCGGAAAAAGGAGATAGGATGGACATGATGCGTAAATTGCCGATTGGCATACAGACTTTTGAGGAAATACGTAAAGGTGGTTATCTTTATGTAGATAAGACGGATATGGTTTATCAGATAGCCAATGTTGGTAAGCCCTATTTTCTGAGCCGTCCGCGCCGTTTCGGCAAGAGCCTGCTCCTTTCCACATTCAATGCCTATTTTCAAGGACAGAAAGACTTGTTCCGTGGGCTTGCCATTGAGCGGTTGGAGACGGAATGGGTGGAATATCCTGTGTTTCATCTGGATTTGAACGCTGAGAAGTACGATAGTAAGGAAGCTTTGGAGCAGATGCTCTCGCGCAATCTCAGCCTTTGGGAGGAGCATTGGGGGAAAGATATGGCGGAAGATACGCTTGCTTCCCGTTTTGCAGGTGTGATCAGGCGTGCTTACGAGCAATCCGGCAAGCAAGTTGTCGTGCTGATTGACGAATATGACAAACCTTTGCTTCAGGCGCTTTTGGATGCATCGCTTTTGGACGAGTACCGTCGCACACTGAAAGCCTTCTACGGTGTGCTGAAGAGTGCCGACCGCTACCTTCGCTTTGTGTTCTTGACTGGTGTCACCAAATTTGCTCAAGTCAGTGTGTTCAGCGACCTGAATCAGTTGAATGACATCAGCATGGATAGGGCATATAATGCACTTTGTGGCATCACCCGCGCAGAATTGTTGCAGGTGTTTTCTCCGGAAATACAATGTTTGGGCGAGCGGGAAGGGCTGACGTTCGATGAGACGGTCAGCGCTTTGGAGAAACGGTATGACGGTTATCATTTTAATGAGGATACTTCGGTGGGGGTATTTAATCCGTTCAGCCTTCTGAATGTGTTCCAAAAACAGAAGTTCGGTAATTACTGGTTCCAGACGGGCACTCCTACCTATTTGGTTGATTTGTTGAAGCAGAGCGATTATGACCTTCGCCTGCTGGTGGATGGTGTGGAAGTAACCGCTTCCGCTTTTTCGGAATACCGTGCGGATACAAGGAATCCGTTACCCATGATTTACCAGAGCGGCTATCTGACCATTAAGGACTATGACAAGGAGGTCTATCTTTACACCTTGCGGTTCCCGAATGACGAGGTGCGTTACGGTTTTCTGAATTTCCTGATACCCTATTATACCCGTGTCACGGATGATGAAACGGGTTTTCATATTGCCCGGTTCATGCGCGAGCTTCGTGCGGGCGATGTGGACGCTTTCATGGAACGTCTGCAAGTATTTTTTGCTGGCATTCCCTACGAACTGAGTGACAACACGGAACGCCATTATCAGGCCATCTTCTATGTGGTCTTTGCCCTGTTGGGGCAACTTATAGAGACAGAGGTTCGTAGTGCCCGTGGGCGTGCCGATGCTGTCATCAAGACCAAAGATGCCGTTTATGCCTTTGAGTTCAAGCTGAACGGCAGTGCTGAGGAGGCACTGAAACAGATTGATGAGAAAGGCTACTTGATACCCTATACGTTGGACGGAAAGCGTCTGGTGAAAGTGGGGGTGAATTTCAGCAAGGAGACGCGGAATGTAGATAAGTATATAGTAAGCGACTGATTCTTCATAAAATACATACGGTACGACTTCTTATTAGTACACAATTTTAAATAATGTATTCATGCTTTTTCAAGAGGGTGATTGATTTCATCCTCGTCTTTGTCGTATTGGCTGTCATCTGGCCGATACTGCTCCTCATTGTCCTATGACCGCATTTATGATATTGGAGGACCGGAGAAAGGCGATGAAGAGCAAATCCTTCATCGCCTTTCTCTTTATATGCCTGAATAACCGTTCTTTGGTGCCGAATAATAACCAATAAACGTTTATCAATTATGGCAGTAATAGCTTATTTAAGAGTGAGTACGGAGAAGCAGTTTCTGGAGAATCAGCAAGAGGAAATCATTCGTTTCGCCGAGAAGAATGGATTGAACATTGACAGGTGGTACATGGAGACGGTCAGCGGAAAAGTGAGTAGTAAAGAACGAAAACTGGCAGGGTTGCTGGATCGGATGAAACAGGGGGATTGCCTGATTGTTACGGAGATTTCAAGGCTCAGCCGGACTTTGCTGGAGATTATGACCATTCTGAACCTATGTCTCAAAAGGGGGATAGTGCTGTATAGTACCAAAGAAGGGTATGTGTTTCAGAATGATATCAACAGCAAGGTTTTGGGCTTTGCCTTTGGACTGATGGCTGAGATAGAACGCAACCTGATTTCCATGCGTACCAAAGAGGCGCTGGAACGGAGGAGGAAAGAGGGGAAACATTTGGGCAGGAAAAAAGGGATTACCCCTAAGATGGACATACTCCATGCCAATAAGATGAAGCTTGTGAGGGATTATAAAAGAGGCGAGTCTTGTGCCGAGCTTGCCAGACGGATGGGAGTGTCAAGGACTACCATGTTCCGTTTTCTGAAGGGGCATTGAGCGAACTTTTTCAGTATCTCACTTGTTGTGTAGCTATATACAATTTTGATATAATTATGGCTACAACAAATTTTAAAGGACAACCGGTAAATGTTATCGGTCGGTTTGTAAAGGTGGGCGCTGTTGCTCCCGATTTTGAATTGGTGAAAACAGACTTGTCTTCCTTCTCTTTGAAGGAACTGAAGGGGAAGAATGTGATTCTGAACATCTTCCCCAGTCTTGATACCGGTGTTTGCGCTACTTCAGTGCGTAAGTTCAACAAGTTGGCGGCTGACTTGCCGGATACAGTGGTGCTGGCCATCTCCAAAGATTTGCCTTTTGCCCATGCCCGTTTCTGCACGACGGAAGGCATTGAGAATGTGATTCCTTTGTCCGATTTCCGTCCGTCCGCTTTTGATGAGGCGTATGGGGTGCTGATGGCAGACGGACCGTTGGCAGGTTTGCTGGCGCGGTCGGTGGTGGTAATCGGGAAAGATGGAAAGATTGCCTATGTGGAATTGGTTCCGGAAATTACAAAGGAACCTGATTATGATAAGGCAATAGCAGCGGTAAAGTAAGAAAAGCTTCTCTTTGGAAGCTATTTCTTCTTTATCCCCTTGTATGCCAGATACCCTATTACCACTATCACTATGGCGATGATAACGTATCCTATCTCGCGACTATATTGGGTTGCCATGAGATACACATCGTTCGTTGTCTTAATGTCCGTGAAGCGGTATATCAGGTAGCCTATCAGTGCCAATATGGAGTTCCACACACCTGCTCCCAATGTCGTATAAAGCAGGAATGGCCCCAGCTTCATTCCTGCCAATCCTGCAGGAATACTGATTAGCTGGCGTACGGCAGGTATCAGACGTCCGAAGAATGTGGAGGTGGCTCCGTGCTTTCTGAAATATTCTTCGGCGTGGTGCACCTTCTCTTCATCGATGAGGCATATATGTCCGATGCGGCTGTTGGCAAATTTGTAAACGATGGGGCGTCCCAACCAGCGGGCGAGGTAGTAGTTTATCAAAGCCCCGAGGTCGGCTCCCACCGTTGCAAAAAGTACGACAAGAAAGATGTTCATGCCTTCGTCCGTCATGGATTTCCAGGCGGCGGGCGGAACGATGACTTCAGACGGGAAGGGTATAAAGGAACTTTCGATTGTCATGAAAAGGGTGACCACCCAATAGTTCAGGTTTTCCAATACCCATTTGATGAGTTCTGCAGATGATTCCATATTTCTGTACTTGTGCTTTATTACAGGTTAAACTCGTTGAAAATCTCGCTCATGATTCGTCTCAATTCTTCTTTGTCTCCTTTTCCTATTAAATTGTGCAGCCTTTCCAACTCCTTCAGCTCAAGCGGATGTTCGCACATCTGGTTGTATTTCAGTGCATTCTCCATGTCATCAAGCAATAGATGTATGGCAGTCAGCTTTTCGTTGATTCCTTCAAAATCAGGTTCTTCCTCTTTGATGTGTTCAAAGGCTAATTTGGCATAGGAGGGGTATCCCTCTTCCAGGCTACAAGTGGCTATGTCGTACCATGTATTGGCAGACGGGTCGTATAGCAGTGCCTTTTCCCACGAGGATATACCTTTTTCAAACTCTCTTTCTCCTAAATAGATACGTCCTTCGATGAGGTATGAATCTATTTCTTCGGGATTCAGTTCGCGGGCTTTTTGGCAATATAGGTGTGCTTTGCTCTTTTGGCCCATTTTGTGTAGGCAGAGCGCGGCGTTGGCATAGAGTGCAGACTGACTCATCAAAGGGCTATTCTCTTGCGTTTTGATAGCTTCTTCAAAATAGTGGTAGGCCTCTTCCCACTCTCCCCGGCTGAGCTTGTTTATGGCAATGAAGATATTAACAAAATTGGGAGAAAGGGAGTTTCGTTCTTTTGCCACGAGAAAGTCTTCTATGGCGCGTTCATCGTTTCCTATCTGGAAAAAGGCATGTCCTCTCAACATATAGGCGCTGGCAAACTCTTCGTCGGTTACCAGAGCATAATCGCAAGCTTCAATGGCTTTGTCGAACATCTGTAAGTCGAAATAGCAACTTGCCAATCCATACCAATAAAATGCCGAATAGGGATTCTTGTCTATCAATCTGTTGAAGATGCCCATGGCATCTTCGACTCGTCCAAGTGCATGGTAGCAGTCGCCGGTAACGGCAAGATAAGACTCGTTTTCGGCATAGCGTTCCACTCCGCGTTCCAACCAGGGAAGTGCCAGTTCGGGGAGGCCTAAGTCAAGGTACATATAAGATACGTCAATGATGTTTCCTAACTCATCCTTATCTTCGATGCTGCCAAGCAGTGCTTCCGCTTCTTCTATTTTTCCGTCTCCCATCAATAAGTTGGCTTTCAGCACTTTTGCTTCGGATGTTTCTTCAGGGATGCAATCCATTATCGCTTTGGATTTATCTCTCTGATTAGTATCCAAAAACAGATATGCCTGCTCTATCAGCAAGATTGTGTTGTCGGGATGTATTTTCAGCCCATAATTCACGACTTCATTGGCCTTGTCATATTGATAGCGCATGGCATACCAGTCGGCGAGGTCGGCTAAATCATCTGCGTCCAGATAAATTGTCTTGTTTTCCTTTTGGGCATTTTCATACGATTCTGCCATTTCTTGCAGTTCTTTGTCTTTACCGGACATCAGGTTCTTTTTGCTCATACTCTTTACTTATTTATTTTTCGCATAATTCCGATATGCTGCCAGTAAACAAGTTAACAAGGAGAATAGGCAGATATCAACCGACATTTCATTCACAAAACAAGTCGATAGGAAGGCCTTGCTCACTTGTTAACTTGTCCACTTGTTTATTTATTGATTTTGCCCCAAATATCTTTCAATCCTACGGTGCGGTTGAATACCATTTTTTCTGTGGTGGAATCCTTGTCAACGTTGAAGTAGCCGATGCGCTGGAACTGCAAGTAGGAGAGGGGCTGCATGCCGGCAGCAAACTTCTCAATGTAGCAGCAGGGCAACACTTTCAGTGAGTCGGGGTTAATCATCTCCTTCATGGCGGTCAGCGCGTCGCAATTCTTTGCTTCACGGATGGCGGCAAGTTCATCGCGGGGATTCTCCACTTTCCACAAACGGTCGTACAGACGTACCTCCGCTTCAAGGCAGTGGTTGCAGCTCAACCAGTGGATGGTACCTTTCACCTTGCGGTTTGCACCCGGCAGTCCGCTCTTCGTGTCAGGGTCATATTCGCAATAGACCGTGGTGATTTCGCCGGCTTCGTTCTTATCACATTTGGTACACTTCACAATGTAGGCGTTCTTCAGGCGTACTTCTTGTCCCGGTGTCATGCGGAAGTATTTCTTCGGAGCATTTTCCATGAAGTCGTCACGCTCTATCCATAGTTCGCGACTGAACTCGATGAAGTGGGTACCTTCTTCGGGATGTTCAGGGTTGTTGATGGCTTCCAGTTCTTCCACTTGCCCTTCGGGATAGTTGGTAATGATAAGTTTTACAGGGTTTAACACAGCGGAAATACGGGTAGCGCGGTCGTTCAAATCCTCGCGTACGGCACTTTCCAGCAAGGCGAATTCATTGAGTGCGTCATACGTGGTATAACCTATCTTGTCAATGAACTTGTGAATGGATTCCGGTGAATATCCACGGCGGCGGAAACCGCAAATGGTCGGCATGCGGGGGTCATCCCATCCGTTTACAAGTCCTTCCTTGACGAGTATCAGCAGATTTCGTTTGCTCATCAGGGTATAACTGAGGTTCAGTTTGTTGAATTCATATTGGTGAGGACGATTGTCATTCAGGTCTTTGCCATCCTTTACCCAATCCACGAAGAGATCGTATAGCGGACGGTGGGGCACAAACTCCAATGTACAGAGCGAGTGTGTCACTCCCTCAAAGAAGTCACTTTGGCCGTGAGCGAAGTCATACATCGGATAGGCTTTCCAGGTGGTGCCTGTACGGTGATGCGGATGCTTCACTACGCGGTAGATAATGGGGTCGCGGAAGTGCATGTTGGGGCTTGCCATGTCTATTTTGGCACGCAATACCATGGCGCCTTCTTCGATTTCACCGCTGTTCATTTTCTGGAACAATTCCAGCGTCTCTTCGATAGGGCGGTTGCGATAGGGGCTTTCTACACCGGGTTGGGTGGGAGTACCTTTTTGGGCAGCAATCTGTTCGGACGTTTGCTCGTCAATGTACGCCTTTCCTTCTTTAATAAGGCGGATGGCGAAGTCCCACAATTGTTGGAAGTAGTCGGAGGCATAATACTCATTGCCCCATTGGTATCCCAACCATTGGATGTCTTCCTTGATGGCTTCTACATATTCCACATCTTCTTTAGTGGGGTTGGTGTCATCAAAACGCAGGTTGCAGACACCGCCATGTGCGGCAGCGATGCCGAAGTCCAGGCAGATGGCTTTTGCGTGTCCGATGTGGAGGTAACCGTTGGGTTCGGGCGGGAAACGGGTCTGTACCTTTCCGCAGTTTTTGCCTTCTTTCAAATCATTCTCTACTATTTGCTCAATGAAGTTCAAACTCTTTTTCTCGTTTGTCTCTTCGCTTCTTGTTTCTGCCATAATGCTAATGTTTTCGTATCGTGGGGACAAAGATAGTGCAAATAGCAAGAGGATAAAAAGAATTCATTCAATTTTTCATGCGAAGGTCATGGCTTTTTCGTTTGTAGGAATTAAAGGAGTTGTCACTTCGTTAGGAATTACAGGAGTTAAAGCCGATACGCTTGTGCATAATGCCGTTACGGGAATGTTGGCTTTCACTCCTAAGCCGACTTGTCGGCTGATAACTCCTTTCCATGAAAAAAAGGGAGGTATTGAATGAAATTTTAGAAAAAAAACAGCAATTCATGAAAAATAATCTATATTTGTCTGCTGAAACCGTTTGTAAGTATTGAAAAATGCTTTGAAATGATAACAAATTAAAATGATTTTTAGAAAAGATGTTATATGACATGTTTTTTAATTTGGTTGGTATCACAAAAAGGGTCTATATTTGCACCGTTATCCTGAAAACAATCTTTTTACCTTAAAAAAAACTAATACCTATTGAAAACTGAAAAGGAGGCTTTGTGAAAAGCTTCCTTTTTTTAGTACGCCCAGCATGGGCGTGCGCTATAGGGTGTAAGTCCCGAACGAGCC
>NZ_JAICZW010000090.1:0-1555 GCF_029057325.1 Bacteroides sp.
AAAGCGAAGATAGGATCTTCTTCCTTCAGCAGGTGTTCGGGGATTTTCTTGATGTCGGTGTCCAGACCTACGCAGAGGAAGGATTTCTTGCGCTTGATGTTCTCGAATAATTCTTGCTTGTTCATGTCAATGGGGTTATAGATTTATAATTTATGATTTTCGGTGGTTATTTCTTTAGATGGATGCCGGAGAACCTCAGCCGGACAAGGTGCTTTCCGGTAGTGTAGTCCGTATATGAGCCCAGATAGAAGTAGGTCAGCATGAACTTGTCTCCTGCACGGTTGCAGCGGAGGGCTTGCGGTGGCAGGTTGTACAGCTTGTCCCATTTGCGCAGATCCTGAAGAGATACGTAGGCGGTGTCTGCGGTTGCTTCATCGACATCGGCACACAGGGGGAAAGCGAGTGTGTCCGGTTTCAATGTCTGCACATGGAGGGTATCATTTGCATTGTCGTACAATACAAGTTTCGTATATCCTTCAGAAATGTCTAATGTGTTCACCCCTCTGTTGAGGTTTTGACCATAACTATACGACCCGTCATTCAAACCGGCGATTTCCTCCTCATCGTCTTCTCCTTCTACCACTACTGTATCTACGACGACAGAATTTTCCTTTATGTAGTCTTCTGCCGCCCAATAACGAACATCTTTGCTTACAAAACGTTGGATATTTTTGTCACAATAGAAGTCATCCAGTCTCTTCAGTCGGCTGTTTACGGCAAGTGCTTCTTCTTGCGGCAGCGTTTTCAGCCAGTCGAGGTATTGCTCATCGCTCATGGGCAACGTACCTTGGTAGGTGTTTGTCATCGTGGCTTCCACTTTTCTTAACAGATAGCTGCGTGAGATGCCGACATAATTCACCGGCAGTGCCGAGGTCAGCATGAAGATAGCGGCGAACGAAAGGGGAATCCAATGAATGCGCCGTGCTTTGGTGACGAACAGACCGATGCAGATCAGATAGAACCATCCGTTGAGCGTAGCGAGGTAGAGGCGGTTGAGGGTGACGCCGTAGTCGTTGAGGCGTCGGGCGATGCCCACGGTCATCAGCAGGAGCAGCGGCAACACCAACAGGGGAAGCAGGTGGGCGATGCGTTGGTCGAAGCGGCGGTTTTCTTTCAGCCTGACAGAGTAAAGTCCGAATTCCAAAGCGATGGTTAGTGCCATGAGTGCCGTCACCAGTCCCGATACCCAGCCGTTGGGCAGTTCCCATGTAACGAGGATGCGTATGGCATAGGCGTAGAGCACGGCTAGATAGCCCGCCGTGAGCGGCAGGAAGAGGTAGCGCAGGGCGTTGTTCCAGAAACAGGATGGTTGTGGGATGCGGTCGTGCTTCCGTTCGCCTTGTGGCAGCAGACCAAGGAAAATCATCGGAGCGAGCAGCGTGCAGCAGAGTGTACCGATGTAGAAGTTGCATTTATAGCCGATGTGGATGCCGAACAGCTCTTCCAGTGAAGTGAGAAGCAGACTGAGGCCGCTCCAAAGCAACAGACCCACAAGCTGGGTGATGAAGAACGAGTTGATGAAACATTGGGCAAACTTGTTGCTGGCCACATCGTT
>NZ_JAICZW010000090.1:1655-3891 GCF_029057325.1 Bacteroides sp.
GTAACGGGGAAGCGTCTCCAACAGATGCGGAAAGCTTCAACAGCCTTGTGAAAAGCCTTTTTTACTGATACTGCCATAGATTTATGATTTATAATTTATGATTTATGATTTCAGGTGTGTGATTTAGGGAGACGAATGCGTCTTGCGGATAAATCTGAAATCATAAATCATAAATCTTTAAAGTTCACTCTCTTTTAGCCTTTCCGCATTCTCTGCCACGATCAGGTGGTCGATGCAGTCCTGGATGTCACCGTCCATGAAGGCGGCGAGGTTGTAGATGGTATAGTTGATGCGGTGGTCGGTGATGCGTCCCTGCGGATAGTTGTAGGTGCGTATCTTGGCGGAGCGGTCGCCGGTGCTGACCATGGTCTTGCGCTTGGAGGCGATGTCGTCGATGTACTTCTGGTGCTCCTTGTCGTAGATGAAGGTGCGCAGGCGCGAGAGGGCACGCTCCTTGTTCTTGGGCTGGTCGCGCGTCTCGGTACACTCGATGAGGATTTCCTCGACCACGCCCGTGAGCGGATTCTTCCAGTTGTAGCGCAGGCGCACGCCCGATTCCACCTTGTTCACGTTCTGTCCGCCGGCGCCGCCGCTTCGGAAGGTGTCCCACTTTATCTCGCCTTCGTTGATGACTACATCAAACTCCTCGGCTTCGGGCAGCACGGCCACGGAGGCGGCGGAGGTGTGCACACGTCCTTGTGTCTCGGTGGCAGGCACGCGCTGCACGCGGTGTACGCCCGACTCGTATTTCAGGGTGCCATACACATTGTCGCCCGTCACGGAGCAGACGATTTCCTTGAAGCCGCCGGCAGCGCCCTCGTTGGCACTGGAAACTTCCAGCCGCCAGCCCTTGATGTCGCAGTACTTGCTGTACATGCGGAACAGGTCGCCGGCAAAGATGGCCGCCTCGTCGCCCCCTGTGCCGCCCCGTATTTCGAGGATGGCGTTTCGGCCGTCCTGTGGGTCGGCAGGGACAAGCAGCAGCTTTATCTGCTCTTCCAGTTCCGGCTGGCGTTTCTGACAGGCATCCAGCTCCTCGCGTGCCATTTCGCGCATTTCGGGGTCGGTCTCGTTGGCGATGATTTCTTTTGCCTCTTCGATGCCGCCGAGCACCTGCATGTACTCCTTGCGTGCCTCCATCAGGTCGCCCAGCTCTTTATACTCTTTGGTCAGCTTGACGTAGCGCTTCTGGTCGGCAATGACTGCCGGGTCTGTAATCAGGGTCGATACTTCTTCGAAACGGGCCACGAGGCCGTCCAGCTTTTCTAATATTGTATTGTTTTCTGCCATAATTCAATCAATTAAACACAGAGGCACGGAGTCACAGAGTCTTATTCTCTTTCTGAATCTTTTAATCTAAAGAACTCTCCGTGTCTCTGTGCCTCTGTGTTCGTTCATTCAGCCAATCTTCTAATCCATTTATATTTTAGGGTCGCCATCCGGTAGGTAATCACTCCCCATCCCATCAGGGCAAGTATGCCGATGCCTTTGCGCAAGAAGTTTCTTTCTCCCCACGTGTCCAGCAGGAAGGTGAACATGCCCAGCAGGCAGGACATACCTACCAGTACGCAGAGGCTGACGATGATTTTCTTCTTCATATCTAACGAATCGGATTATAGTGTGACAATTTTGTGATAGTTACCACAACCGCCCTTCCAGCCACCACGCCAGCAATGCCGCCAGTGCCAGAAAGGCGATGACCAGCAATGTCCACGTCTTGCGAGAGAAGCGGTTCTTCTCCCGTTTTTCGGCGGGGCTGAAGTAGATACTGCCTACATGGGCCGCCCAGTCCGGGGAACATATAGCAGACGTATTTGAGGAAGGGGCAATCCAGCCAATAGGCTATAGCAAGGAGCACTGCATGGATGCCAACGATGCCTATAAGCACCAGACAACCTTCATGCTCCTTTTGCTTCATCTTCTCTTTTCGTATCAGGCGATTAGTACTTGAATTCTCCGAATTCGCTTTGGATTATCAGTTCCTTCTTGTCGCTCTCTTCGATGCGGCCGATGATTTGTGCATCGATGTTGAAGCTCTTCGAGATGGCAATCACCTCTTCGGCGTGTTCGGGAGAGAGGTAAACCTCTAAGCGGTGTCCCATGTTGAAGACCTTGTACATTTCGCTCCAGTCGGTATTGCTCTGCTCCTTGATGGTCTTGAACAGGGGCGGAACGGGGAAGAGGTTGTCCTTGATGACGCGGCAGTTGTCGCCTACGAAGTGCAGCACCTTGGTCT
>NZ_JAICZW010000091.1 GCF_029057325.1 Bacteroides sp.
CCCTGTTTCTGATTGCCTTCGGCAACGGTCTGTTCAAGGGCAACCTGCAGGCCATCGTGGGCCAGATGTACGACAACTTCGAGGCGGAGGCGGCTAAGAAAGGTCCCGAAGCGCTCAAGATAGCGAAAGACAAACGCGATTCCGGTTTCCAGATTTTCTACGTGTTCATCAACGTGGGCGGTCTGATTGCGCCGTTCGTGGCTCCGCTGTTGCGCCAATGGTGGTTGGGAACCAACGGACTTACCTACAACGCACAGCTTCCCGCGCTCTGCCACGAATACATCAACAACGCTGCCGCTATGGCACCTGAGGCGCTTGCCAACCTGCAGCAGCTCATCACCGCTGCCGGTGGCTCCATTGCCGACCTGACGGCTTCTTGCAGCCAATATCTGCAAATCTTCAACGAGGGCATCCACTACTCCTTCATCGCGTCCGTAGCGGCCATGCTCATCTCGCTGGTCATCTTCTTTGTTTCGCAGAAGACGTTCCCCACACCGGCCAAAAAGGCGGCTGCGCAGAGCGTTGACTACACGGCAGAGGAGAAAATGGCGATGGCGAAGGAAATCAAGCAACGCATGTACGCGCTGTTTGCCGTGTTGGGCATCGTCATCTTCTTCTGGTTCTCGTTCCACCAGAACGGCATGTCCCTCTCCTTCTTTGCCCGCGACTTTGTCGATTCTTCGGCGGTAGCTCCCGAAGTATGGCAGGCCATCAATCCGTTCTTTGTCATCACACTGACCCCCATCATCATGGCCATCTTCGCCTCTCTGGCCCGTCGCGGCAAGGAGATATCCACTCCGCGCAAGATTGCCATCGGTATGTTCATTGCCGGCATAGCGTTCCTGTTCCTGGCCGGCTTCTCGCTGGTGAACGGTTATCCTTCGGCCGATGCCTTCAAGAGTCTGCCTATCGACGAGCAGATGGCTTCCAAAGCCCATTGGTGGGTGCTGATTGCCACTTACTTCTTCCTGACGGTGGCCGAATTGTTCATCTCTCCGTTGGGTCTGTCTTTCGTGTCGAAGGTTGCCCCGAAGAGCATGCTCGGCTTGTGCCAGGGCTTGTGGCTGGCCGCTACCGCTCTTGGTAACCTCCTGCTCTGGATTGGTCCGTTGATGTACAACGCATGGCCCATCTGGCAGTGCTGGTCAGTATTCTTCATCGTCTGCATCATCTCCATGAGCGTAATGCTCGCCATGGTGAAGTGGCTGGAGAGAGTGACGAAATAAATCCCTTTTTAAAGAGCTCTTTTTTAAGGAGCTCTTTTTTTAAAAAAAGGAGCTATCGGGAGTTAGAAGGAATTATGCCCTCTAACTCCCGAACTCTTTTAGAAGTCTATTCCCGCTACTTCTTCATCGCACTCCCGCCAAACGTATTCAGCAGTGCCTGAGCCACCTGGATAATCAGTTTCAACAGAGCCCGCCATACAGCTTTTCCAATCTTCATATTTCACACCTCCTCTCTTATGTAGTTGATAGTTGATAATTGATAGTGCTATAAACAGATTTTTGATATTGACTTGGCATAGTAACTGCTCAGCTATTTGCTTGATTGGAGTTCAATCGTTTGTAAGGCTGTACCTTGGTGCAGCCGCTTATTTGCATGCTGTCGGCCGGTATTTCGGATGCACCGGCGGTGCATCCCTACATGGATAATGAACACGTTATACCTGTCACGATAGGTGAATAGTTACTTGGCACAGACTTTATAAATCATAAATCTGAACTTACTTCAAAGCAAGGGCATTGCTTTGTCCATTCCCATGCTTCCACGGTTCCGTTTCCGTTCAGGTCGGGACTGAGGTCGCGGTGTCCGCAGACGCGGATGTTGTCTTTGAAGCGATGCAGCAGCTGTGCCACGAGCAGGCGCAGGGCGGAGCGTTGTTCCGGTGTGCGGGTGTCTTTGGGACGGCCTTGCACGTCCAGTCCGCCTTCGTAGCAGATGCCGATGGAGTGCTTGTTGTAGCCTTTCACGTGCGCTCCCACAAGCTTCGGGGGGCGGGTGCAGACGGTGTTTCCGTCTCGGCGGATGTAGTAGTGATAGCCCGTCATGCGGAAGCCGCGCCGACGGTGATGTGCATTTTCAGAAACGGGGCATGCACAAATGGCCTTTTGTTTCCGGGAACAGTGCAAAGATGAGGATATTCCCCCACAGGGGGAGGGGAACTGAGGAGAAGTGAGGTGAACGGATGCGAACTAAGGTTTATTCGGGAGGATTGAAGATTGCTTAAGGAGGGGAGCTTGTCCGAAGAACTTGTCGCTGCTTATATGATGTGCCTGGTTTGCAGAAGGGGTTTACCTGGCGTGATGGGGGTTCCTTTTCGTTTTGACACACCTCCCTATAGGATTGTTAGGCTTTCAGCCTGCAATAAATCATAAATCTGAAATCTTGAAATCTGAAATCTCTCCCCCTTTTTCCTGCAATGTTTTTATGGAGAAGCGGGTAGGATTTGGAGGAGAAGCGGGGATGTTTTTCTGCGGCGCAATCGTCGGAAGACTGCTCGATGTTGCTCGCCATGCCTGCGGGCGACTGCCTGCCACGTCTCTTTCTTCATTTAAAGTCGTTTTTATTTTTCAGACGCAGATTTAACGGAATTTGGCGGATTATTTATTTAGCTGATAAACAATGAAATCCGCTTTATCCGCCCAATCCGCGTCTGAAAATAAGTGTAAGGCCTAAATGAAAGAGCCGTGACTACCGGCTGCTTGCCTGGTGTGGCGGCCGATCCCTCCTCTAAATGCCGAACATTACCCTGATTCCTTCGTCCAGCGTATGAGGCCGGTACGCCAGTTCGCGGCGTGCCTTCTCGATGCTTAGTCCGCTGAAGCGGGGGCGCGGTGTCTTTTCCTGCATCTCCTCCGTGGTGACGGGGTGTATGAGCGAGGCGTCCAGTTGCAGGATATCCGCTACCCGGTAGGCGATGTCCGCAATGGTCAGGCATTCGCTTCCGCAGAGGTGGTAGATGCCGCTTTGCGGGTGATTGGCCAGTCGCTCCACGCCTTGCGAGATGTCGCCCACGAAGGTGGGGGTGCGTTGTTGGTCGGAAACGACGCGCACGGCCTCGTTGTTCCTTAACCGGTTCGCCACCAGTTGGAGCACATTGCCGTGTTGTCCGGGCAGGGCGGCTCCATACACCACTACCACACGCGCGATGGCATAATCGCGGCAGATGGCGGCGATGCGTCTCTCGCCTTCCAGTTTGGTGTAGCCGTAATAGTTGACGGGGGCGGGGACATCCTCCTCCGTATAGAGCCTGTCCGTGTGGCCGCTGAAGACGAAATCGGTGGAGAGGTGGATGAAGCGGCTTCCTTCCGCCTTGCAACATTCGGCCAGGTGCTCTACGGCGGTGATGTTGACGGCGTCGGCCTCTGCATGGTGCGTTTCGCAATAGTCGGGGACGGAGAGGGCGGAGGTGTTGATGACCACATCGGGCCGTGCCTCCCGGAAAAGCCGCTTCACGGCTTGCGGGTCGCATATATCCGTGCGGATAAAGCGGTAGTCTCCGGAGCGGGGACAGAGGTCGTCGTGCAGGGAACAGCCCGTTGTCTGATAAGCCCGATTGCGGGATAAATCGTTC
>NZ_JAICZW010000092.1 GCF_029057325.1 Bacteroides sp.
TTAAAGAACAAAGGTATTATTGTAGGCAAAGATGTGCAACTGCTTGCTTTAAAGCGAAATACGCCTTCCGAGCTTTATGTGTTCGAATAAAGACGAAAAAAAGATAGTAAAAAAGCTGCATAATTGTTTGGTCAAATAAAATAAAAGACCTACTTTTGCAACCGCAAACGAGGAATTAAGCACTCTTAGCTCAGTTGGTAGAGCAACTGACTCTTAATCAGTGGGTCCAGGGTTCGAATCCCTGAGGGTGTACAAACAAAAAGGAGCAACAAATGTTGTTCCTTTTTTGTTATATACCTATATTTCACTACATTTGTGCGCAATCAATGATTTCAATTAAAAAGAATAATAATATGAACAAAAATTTAAGGCAGGTAGTAGTTCTTCTGGCGCATCCCCATATAAAAGAATCACAAGCCAACAAAGCATTGATGGAAGCCATTGACGATATGGAGGAGGTAGCCGTTTACAACCTATACGAAATGCGTGAGGAAGAAGCTTTCGACGTGGAGGCATGGAGCAACATCATTTCACACGCATCGGCACTTGTGTACCAGTTCCCCTTTTATTGGGCATCTGCCCCCTCTTTGTTGAAAAGATGGCAGGATGAAGTGTTCATTTCACTGGCTAAGACTCCTGCCGTAGCAGGCAAAACATTGCTGGTGGCCACCACCACCGGTTCTGAACACGACGCTTACCGAAGCGGCGGACGAAACGGCTTCACCATGGACGAATTGTTAAGGCCCTATCAGGCAGGTGCGATGCATGCCGGGATGAAGTGGCAAACACCCTTCATTGTCTATGGCATAGGAACCGCGGAAGCAAACAAAAACATAGCCGAAGGGACCAACGGCTATAAAAGAAGAATCGAAGCGTTGATTAAAAAAGAGGGATGCAGGAATGACTGGTGAAAACAACTCCTGCAATTCTATTTGACTATAAAAACACTAAATAAAAAGAACTATTATGTTACGTAAAATCAGATTGGCTTTTGCTACAATCTTCTTTGTGCTCATCACCCTGCTGTTCCTCGACTTCACGGGGACACTACACGGATGGTTCGGTTGGATGGCTAAAATCCAGTTCCTGCCGGCACTGTTGGCGTTGAACGTAGGGGTAATTTTGTTCCTGGTTCTCCTTACACTGGTGTTCGGACGTGTCTATTGTTCCGTAATCTGCCCGTTGGGCGTATTTCAGGATATACTGGCTTGGTTGGGACGGAGACCTAAGAAACGGCGGAAACTCCCCTACTCTTATTCTCCCGCAATCTCTTGGCTCCGCTACGGTGTATTGGGAGTGTTTGTCATTGTTCTGGTTGCCGGAGCAGGTTCTTTGGCTGCCTTGCTCGCACCTTATAGCGCCTACGGACGTATTGCCGGCAACCTGTTCCAACCGTTGTGGCAATGGGGAAACAACCTGTTGGCATCTATGGCTGAACGGGCGGACAGCTATGCTTTCTACGAAACGGAAGTATGGCTGAAAAGCCTGCCGACTTTTATAATAGCCGTCGTCACGTTCGTGATGCTTGCCATTCTTGCCGGGCGCAACGGGCGCACCTATTGCAACACGATTTGTCCGGTGGGCACAGTATTGGGATTTCTTTCGCGCTACTCGCTTTTCCGCATCGTGATAGATACGGAGAAGTGCAACAATTGTAGCGTATGCGCCAGAAATTGCAAAGCTGCCTGCATCAATTCCAAAGAGCATCAGATTGACGCGAGCCGCTGCGTAGCCTGCATGAGCTGCATCGACAAGTGCAAACATGGAGCCATTTCCTATCAATATCATCCCTTCCGGAAAAAGGCAGACGCTCCCCAAAGCAGTTCGGAACCGGTGAACGAATCCCGTCGCAGTTTCTTTACGGCAACCGCTTTGGTAGCTGCCGCTTCTGCCGCAAAGGCACAGAAGAAGAAAGTGGACGGTGGGCTTGCCGCCATCGAAGACAAACAAATACCGAAACGTAGCACTCCGCTCACCCCTCCGGGCTCGTTGAGCGCACGCAACATGGCGCAACATTGCACGGCTTGCCAACTCTGTGTATCGGTGTGTCCCAATCAGGTGCTTCGCCCTTCCACCGATTTGATGAAACTGATGCAGCCGGAAATGTCTTACGAACGCGGTTATTGCCGTCCGGAATGTACCAAATGTTCGGAAGTATGCCCCGCAGGAGCCATCAAGCCGATAACCAAAGAGGACAAATCGTCCATTCAGATAGGACACGCCGTATGGGTGAAAAAGAACTGCATCCCATTGACGGACGGTGTGGAGTGTGGCAACTGCGCACGTCATTGTCCCGCAGGAGCCATACAGATGGTATTGAGCAATCCCGAAGATGAGAATGCCGTCAAGATTCCGGTAGTCAACGTGGAACGTTGCATCGGATGCGGCGCATGCGAGAATCTTTGTCCGGCCCGTCCGTTCAGCGCTATCTACGTGGAAGGGCACGAAAGACATCGGATAATTTAATGTTAATGATTTATTGGGAAGTAATTCTCAATCTTCAATTCTCAATTTTCAATTAAAAAAAATGGAAGAGCAACATCAGAACAATATGAACCGCCGCGATTTCCTGAAGATTGCAGGTATTGCGGCAGCCACCTCTACCGCCGCCCTTTATGGCTGCGGTTCGAAAGAAAGCGGCAGCGCAGAAAACAAGACAGCAGGTCCTGTTCTTACAGACAAGATGACCTATCGCAGTTTCCCGGAATTGGGAGATGACAAAGTCTCCATCTTAGGATATGGATGCATGCGCTGGCCCACAATTCCCGCCAAAGACGGCGAAGGAGAAATGATAGACCAGGATGCTGTCAACGAACTGGTGGACTATGCCATTGCCCACGGCGTGAACTACTTCGACACCTCCCCGGTGTATGTGCAAGGCTGGAGCGAGAAATCCACCGGAATAGCCTTGAAGCGTCATCCGCGCCAATCGTTCTACATAGCGACCAAACTTTCCAATTTTCATCCTGATACGTGGAGCCGGGAAAACTCCATTGCGATGTACCGCAAGTCGCTTGAAGACCTGCAGGTGGACTATATCGACTACTACCTGCTGCACATGATTGGTGGCGGCGGAATGAGCCAATTCCGCAAGCGCTATATAGACAACGGCATGATTGATTTTCTGGTCAAGGAACGTGAAGCAGGCCGCATCCGCCATTTGGGATGGTCGTTCCACGGAGACATCGAAGTATATGATTATGCGTTGCAGATGCACGACCGGAACGAAGTGCATTGGGATTTCGTACAGATTCAGTTGAACTATGTGGACTGGAAGCACGCTTCCGGCGGCAACTTCAAGGCAGAATACCTCTATCATGAACTGGCGAAACGGAACATTCCCGCTGTCATCATGGAACCGCTGCTTGGCGGCCGTCTTTCCAAAGTCCCCGACCACGTGGTGGCACGTCTGAAACAACGCGAACCGGAGAACAGTGTGGCGTCTTGGGCATTCCGCTATGCAGGTTCGCCGCAAGGGGTGCTTACCGTATTGAGCGGCATGACGTATATGGAACACCTGCAAGACAACGTGCGCACCTACTCACCGCTCGTCCCGCTGACAGAGGAGGAAACGCAATTTTTGTATGGCACGGCGGATTTGATGCAAGAGTACCCCACAATTCCCTGCACACAATGCAAGTATTGTATGCCGTGCCCGTATGGCATTGACATCCCTGCCATTCTGACGCACTATAACAAATGTGTCAACGAAGGCAATGTATCCGAAAGCAGCCAGGATGAGAATTACCGGAAAGCACGCCGGGCATTTTTGGTAGGTTATGACAGAAGTGTGCCCAAACTGAGGCAGGCCGATCACTGCATCGGATGCAACCAATGCACTTCCCATTGCCCGCAAAAGATTAAAATTCCCAAAGAGTTGCAGCGCATCGACCGGTTTGTGGAACAACTGAAACAGGGAACTCTTTAATATGGAAACCATCATCGACCTGCTTCACAAGGGAGGGTTCTCCTGCGTGATGAAGAACCGGGAGGAAATTCGCACCTTCAGCCAACGCGGAATTGCCGACTTATACGACTTGTATCAGACAGACCCCGGCTTCATGAAAGGAGCTTCCATTGCCGACAAGGTGATAGGAAAAGGGGCGGCAGCCATGATGGTGCTGGGAGGATTCAAGGCTGTTTATGCCGATGTCATCAGCGTTCCGGCAGCGAATCTGCTGCATGAAGCCGGTGTGGAAGTTACCTTCTCTCAAGAAGTGCCCCACATCATCAACCGTGACAAAAGCGGCCGGTGTCCGCTGGAAACGGCATGCCACGATTTGAAGTCTGCGGAAGAGATGTATCCGGTTATCCAAGATTTCGTAATTAAAATGCGATTGAGGAAATAGATTTTTAAGCATAAAATAGAGACCTTTTGATAAAAAGGTTTATATTTGCCATTGTTTAACAAGCGTGTCTTGTGTAAACCATTGAACACATAAAAAAAGTAATTATGAGAAGATTTAATTTGCAGATGGCTGCAACCGTTATGATTTGCGGCGCATTTCTTTTCAGCTCTTGCATCGGCTCCTTCGGATTGCATGGCAAATTGGTAAGCTGGAATCAAAATGTTGGAAATAAATTTGTCAACGAACTCGTCTATTTAGCACTCAACATTATTCCTGTATATGGAGTTTGCTATTTGGCAGACGCATTGGTTATCAACTCTATTGAATTTTGGAGCGGTTCCAATCCGCTGGCAAGCATCGGCGATGTGAAGACAGTGAAAGGCGAAAACGGCAATTATCTGGTGAAAACACTCGAAAACGGCTATTCCATTACCAAAGAAGGCGAAACCGCTTCTATGGAGCTGATTTACGACCGGGAACTGAACACTTGGAATGTAGTGGCAGACGGAACCAGCGCCGAATTGTTGCAACTGAACAACAACGGCACCGCTCAACTGACGCTTCCCAACGGCGAAGACATGACCGTTGCACTAGACGCACAAGGTGTAGCTGCCGCACGTCAGGCAACAGGGGTTGATTGCTACTACGCCTTCATCAATTGAAAATTGAAAATTGAAAATTGAGAATTGAGAATTGGGAGTTGAGATTTTTTTTATTTCTCAATTTTTAATTCTCAATTCTCATTTTAGAACGGATATCCCACTGCAAAGTGGAAAGCAAAGTCACGGCCGAAATCCGGATGAATAATCGGATATCGGCCTTTTCCTTTTTCATAGACGGGATTGACGGCCTTCATACCTCCATCAAAACGAAGCACAAAGAAGTCCAAATCCAGACGAAGTCCCAAACCGTATGCCACCGCAATCTGCTTGTAGAATTTGCCGAACTCGAACTTGCCTCCCGGTTGGTCCTTGTAGTTCCGTATGGTCCAAATGTTTCCCGCATCTACAAACAGAGCGCCTCTGAACTTCCAGAACAGACGAGTGCGGTACTCAAGGTTGGCGTCCAGTTTGATATCTCCGGTCTTGTTCAGAAAAATCTTTCCGTCTCCATCGTAAGAGCCCGGTCCCAAATTGCGGACAGACCAGCCGCGGACACTGTTGGCCCCACCGGAAAAGTAACGCTTCTCAAAAGGGATGATGGAAGCATTGCCGTATGGCACAGCAACGCCTGCACCGAAATGGAAGACAATCGCATTGCGATTGTCAATCATCCAGTTCTTGGCAAAGTCGAAATCCCCTTTGAGGTACTGCGCAAAAGGGATATTAAGCAGAGTGTATTCTCCGTTATCGTTCTTTTTGCCTATCCCGCCCATCCTGGCCAACGCATATAGCAGATTGCCTGCCGACTCAAAGTTCAGGCGGACGGTATAAGAATTTCCCATCAATGAGTTGTTCATAAGCGCCCTTCCGGCACTGTTGTAAACGTAGCTATATCCCGTGCGGACAATGAAACGGTCTTCGTAGTTATAGCGGAGGATATAGTTCTCGTCCTTATTCAAGTAATCTTCCTTAAAGCCGGAATCTATCCAAGGCATATATAGATAGTTGACATCTATTAAATCGATGCGATGTTGCGAGCGCTGCTGATGCACTCCCCACTTATAGCTCCACCCGGCAGATGCCACAATGCGTGTGAACTCCGGACGCATCTGGTAGTTGTACTGCAATCCGAATTCCGTGGTCGCTCTGATCTTTTGTTTGAAATCGTTGGAGAGGAAAGGGAACAGGAAACGCGGGAAGTTAATGGTAGCTTCCGCTCCCAACTCCGTATAGTTCTGATTCAGGTTGTTGCTTAGTCCCGATACGGACTCATACGCCCCACGCAACTTGAACATGAATGCCTCTGAGCCTCTGAACAGATTGCGGTTGTGGAACGAAACGGCCGCCGCCGCACCTAAGTCACCGGCTGAGTTCGTCCCTTCCACTTCAAAAGAGACGGCTTGATGCTTGCCTTTTGTCAGCATAACGTAGGCATTCAGCTTGGCACTGTCGTTCTGCTGCACTTCAAAGAAACGGATATTGGTATATTTCAGTACCTGCAGACGGCCAAAACCGGAGTAGGTGCGCTGCACGGCCTGCTCGTTGTACAGGCTACCGGGAGTGATGCGCAGGTTGCTCGTCAGAACTTTGGGGCGCAGGTACAGCTTGTCTTTGTAGTAGATAGGGAAACCTTTGTAATGCAGGGAATCATTCACCTCGATACTATTTAAGGCAGATGATTGCAGCATGTTATAGTCGGTAATGAAGTTCACCTTGTTGATGGTGTACTGACGATGTCGTTGCAACTCGTCTCCGTTGTGCAGCCTGTATGGCGACAAATGCAACGTCAAGTCAACCCAATAAGTATTCCGCACGGTGTCTGCCGTATAGGAAATGTACTCCTTGTTGAACTTGTAATACCCGTTCTGCAAAAGATGGTTCGTAATCCGTTGGCGTTCCGCATCCAGCACATTGACATCAAAGGGCATACCTTCTGTCAGCAGGGTAGCTGCGGAATCTTGTCGCATATACTCCTTTATCTTGTCGTCAGGAATGTCGTATTTCAAGGTACGCACCTTGTAGGCTTTTCCGGTAGTGACCTCATAAGTCAGCTTCAGTTTCTTCTTCCTGACTTTCCGTACGGGGGTCACCCTTGCTCCCATATACCCCATATTCTGCACAGCCTTGGCTATTTCCTCACCGGTACGTTCGGTATCCTCCTCATTGTAAATGACAGGAGCATCTCCCATTCTGCGCAGCGTGCGGTTTATCCAACGCGTAGAGTCGCGTCCCGACCAGTTATATACATAGAGTTGCGTCTTTATCAGACTGAACCATTTGGAATTGGGATTTTGACGGACGTAGATGGAAAGGTTGGAAGGTTTCACCTCTTTGTTGTCCGTATGTATGCGCACCTCATCCAGCAAATACGAACCGTCCGGCACGTATTTGGTAGAAGAGCAGGAAGTCAATAGAAGCACGATGACGGCAAGTGCCGCACAGCTGAAACCTTTATTCATACCGAATTATTGATTGCGCATAAACTTGCCACAAATATAGTCCTATTTTTTCGTTTGCGAAACGGTTTACGTACATTTCCGCAGGAAAAGAGAGGGCATTATCCTCCTACCTGACAGACACAAGCGTCTGTCATCTCAAACACTTGTGTTTGTCACGTTGAACACAAGTGTCTGTCATGTTGGACACAAGTGTCTGTCAACAGGCTTATTTGCGTCTTGACAAATACTCCTACAACTGCATGTTGTAGTGCATTGGCTTTAGCTCCTTCCTGCGAAAGAAGCCATTCTTGAAACAAACAAACTCCCGCCGAACTTGCGTAATCCGGAAATAAAAGAGTACTTTTGTCAGAGAATAACATTTACTCTATCACATTATGGCATTAAGCAAGAACCGCATCAAATACATTCGTTCGCTGGAACTGAAAAAGAACCGGAAATCCGATAAAGTGTTTTTGGCCGAAGGCCCTAAACTGGTCGGCGATTTGTTGGGGCATTTCCCTTGTAACTTTCTGTTGGCAACCTCCGAATGGCTTTCCCGAAACAACCACCTTCCCGTGGAGGATGTGACCGAAGTTTCGGAAGAGGAGTTGTCACGTGCCAGCCTGCAGAAAACCCCTCAACAAGTATTGGCGGTGTTCAGACAGCCGGACGATGAATGGGACGCCTCCGTCATCAGCCGTTCTCTTTGCCTGGCTTTAGATGATGTGCAGGATCCCGGCAACTTGGGAACCATTATCCGTCTGGCCGATTGGTTCGGGATAGAGCACATCTTCTGTTCTCCCAACACCGTGGATGTCTATAATCCGAAAACGATTCAAGCCACTATGGGTGGAATAGCACGGGTGAAGTTGCACTACACCCCCCTGCCCGCCTTGATTCAGTCGTTAGGAGATGTTCCCGTTTATGGCACTTTCCTGGATGGAGAAAATATGTATGGGCAACCTTTGTCCGCACACGGACTGATTGTGATGGGCAACGAAGGAAATGGCATCGGAAAAGAGGTGGAACAACTGATAAACCGCAAACTCTATATTCCGAACTATCCCGCCGACCGCGAGACCTCCGAATCCTTGAACGTAGCCATCGCTACCGCAGTGGTCTGCGCTGAGTTCCGGCGACAGGCCGCATTGTTGTAAAATCAAATGGGAAAAGAATGACCGGAGTGAAAGAGGAAAGTTTTTCTTCTACCTCCGGCGGCATCGCCTCCAGCAAGCTTTGCTGTCTGCCGAACTCCGGCATATCGGCATCTGCTGCGGGAAGCAGGAGTATGACACCCGGCAGCCATTCGGTATTTTCCACCTCTTCCGTAAGTGGGAAAATGCGGACAATCGTCCCCTCTTCCGTCTCTACGACCTGCCGTCGCAGATAACCATATTCCGGAAGAAAAAGGAAATGGGAGGCATAACGTTTCATCTCTTCTGAAGGGGTTGGGAAGAGATTTTGTCAAGCTTCTCCAGTCGCGGACGAGGCCGTGCACCTTCACGTCCGGGAGCAACAGGAGTTACGACTTCCTTTATTTCCATCGGTTTCTGTTCTATCGGCTGCTTCGCCTTTTCCTGTTTGGGAAGAGAATCATCGGCTCGCCCAAGTGTATCTTTCGGAGCAACCGCCAGACTATCCGTGGCATGGTAGCGCATCAGAGAGATGGAGTCCACCACCAACGAGCGTAAAGAGGGCTGCATCGGATAATAGATGAATCCACGCACTTCTTTGATTTTGCCCAACGTATCGGCATTCAGACCGATTGTCTCAATACCTGCACTTGACACCCTTTTGCAGGCACCGATTACAGTATCATTTTTCTCATACTGAATCTGCATCGCCATCAACGGAGCGTGGATGCTATCCGGCGTTCCGCTATTGAAACGGAAGCGCACACTCCAATGCAAGATGTCACGGTCGTGGAAGTTCGTGTCGGAAGGTAGTTTGAAAGTGATTCTATTGTTCAAAGGCATACCCGTCAAACGATAGATGTGTTGCCATATCCATACGTCAATGCTGTCGCCGGGAAGCGATTCGTCGGGCTTGTTGTCACGCAAGGCAATCAGGTGGTTGATGCCGTCCCGTTCCACTTTCAACCTCTGGTTTACCTTTTCATACACTTTGGCGAGCACCTCCGGGTTGCGGGCGTACCAAGCCATCGTGGTGTCAAAGTCGGCTTGCGTGATGCCATGTTTCTTGAAAACCGATTCAACGTACAGCACCCGCTTATAGCTTTCGTTATACGGCACTTCCTCTCCCATCGCTTTTGCAATGTGGTAATCATAGAGCACATTTTCCATTTTGGCATCCGGCAAGACGACCTTCGGTCTTTTCACCTGACAGGCAGTCAAGCAGAATGCCAAAAGGAAAGTGCCATATCGTTGAATAAGTCTTCTTCCTTTCATGATTTCTTTATAGCGGCATAATAGGCTTCGTTGAAGTCTTTGCTGTAGAACAGAAACAAAGCGATGATGCCACAACTGATTGCCGCATCGGCAAAGTTGAATATCGGGCTGAAAAAGATGAAATGCTCTCCGCCGACAAACGGCATCCATGTAGGCCAGTTCGTGTCAATGATGGGAAAATAAAACATATCCACCACCTTGCCGTAGAACCACGGGGCATATCCTCCCCCTTCGGGCATGAATGTCGCTATCTGCGAATAAGTGCTTTCGTTGAACACAACCCCGTAGAACACACAATCGATGATGTTTCCCAAAGCACCGGTCAGCACCAATGAGACACATGCGATGAATCCAGTCCGCATATTCTGCTTCACAAACTTATGCAGGAACCATCCTATCACCACCACCGCTATGATGCGGAACAGGGTCAGAAACAACTTGGAGAATATCTCCATGCCGAAAGCCATACCGCTATTCTCGGTAAAGAAAATGTAGAACCAATCCGTAATGTGAATGCGGTCGTGGTAATACATATTTGTCTTAATCCAAATCTTGATGACCTGGTCTATAATCAACACCGAAAAGATAATCAGCAAGGCTATCCGGCCTTTCGTGAAATATTTCTTCATGCTTACCTTTTGCCATTATTTTTGGCTTCGATGCTCAACGTGGCGTGAGGCACCGCACGCAGACGTTCGGCAGGAATCAGCTTACCGGTTTCGCGGCAGATGCCATACGTTTTGTTCTCAATACGAACCAAAGCGGCCTGCAATCCCTGGATAAACTTCAACTGACGTTGCGCCAAACGAGTCGTTTCCTCTTTCGACAGCGTATTCGCCCCCTCTTCCAAAACTTTATAAGTGGGCGATGTATCGTCCGTATCGTTACCGTCCGCACCTGTCAGACTGGCTTTTAACAAATCATAATCGCGTTGCGCCAATTCTAACTTTTCCATAATAATAGCACGAAACTCTTCCAGTTCAGCATCTGAATATCTTGTTTTCTCTGCCATAATTCTACGTGTTTTTAACCAACTGGTATTATATAATAAAAATAATTTATTCTCTCACGACACTTACGTTCAGCGTGAAATCGTCAAACTCCAATGGAGTACCGTCTTCCACATTGTCGGCAAGCGTCAGGGATGTTCCCAAAACTTGGTTACAAATATACTCTTTATATTCATTCACCGCATCATCTGTTTGAGGATTTTTCGATAACGTAATGTTTATTTTGTCTGTTATCTCAAAACCGCTTGATTTGCGGATGTTTTGAATACGGTTCACCAGTTCACGGGCGATGCCTTCACGACGCAACTCTTCCGTTACCGTAACTTCCAACGCTACCGTCAGTTTGCCTTCATTAGCAACCAGCCATCCCGGAATGTCCTCGCTGAAGATTTCCACATCGGCGGTCTCAATCACGGCTTCCGCACTTTCCAACTGCAAAGCGTAGGAACCGTTCTTTTCCAATTCGGCGATAGCCTCCTGCGACATACCCGCTACGGCAGCGGCCACAGCCTTCATCTGTTTGCCAAACTTCGGGCCCAGTTTCTTGAAGTCACACTTCACCTTCTTCACCAGTACGCCGGCAGCACCATCCACAAATTTGATTTCTTTGACGTTCACCTCGTTCATGATGAGTGCCTTCACCGCCTCGATGTGGGCACGTTGTTCTTCATCCACTACCGGAATCATGATGCACTGAAGCGGTTGACGCACTTTGATATTCACCTTGCGACGCAATGCCAACACCATGGAAGTGACATCTTGTGCCATCTGCATACGGGCTTCCAGCTTCTTGTCTATCACCTCTTCCTTATATTCGGGGAACTTGGCAAGATGTACAGACACCACGTTGTCGCGTCCGGTTGCCGCAATCAAATCGGAATAGAGCATATCGGCATAGAACGGAGCAATGGGTGCCATCAGTTTGGCTACGGTTTCCAGACAGGTATAAAGCGTTTGGAATGCAGACAGTTTGTCTTGCGTCATGCCGCCACCCCAGAAACGTTTGCGGTTCAGGCGAACATACCAATTGGAAAGATTATCGTTCACAAAACCGGAAATCAGACGGCCGGCTTTGGTCGGTTCATATTCGTTATAGCAAGTATCCACGTCTTTTACCAATGTGTTCAGCACAGAGAGAATCCAACGGTCTATCTCCGGACGTTCCGCCATCGGCACATCGACTTCCTTGTATTCAAAGCCATCCACATTGGCATAAAGGGCAAAGAATGAATAGGTGTTATAGAGCGTTCCGAAGAACTTGCGGCGCACCTCTTCCACCCCGTCCACATCGAACTTCAGATTGTCCCACGGAGAGGAGTTGGTTATCATATACCAACGCAGGGGGTCGGAACCATACTTCTCGATGGTAGAGAAGGGATCCACCGCATTGCCCAATCGCTTGGACATTTTGTTGCCGTTCTTGTCAAGCACCAATCCATTGGAGATGACAGCCTTGTACGATACACTGTCGAACACCATCGTAGCGATGGCATGCAACGTAAAGAACCAACCGCGGGTCTGGTCCACACCTTCGGCAATGAAGTCGGCAGGATATACCTGATGGCTGTCCAGCAACTCCTTGTTCTCAAACGGATAGTGAATCTGGGCGTAAGGCATAGAACCCGAATCGAACCAAACGTCAATCAGGTCGCTTTCACGCTTCATCGGCTGGCCGTCCTTGGCAACAAGGATGATATCGTCCACATACGGACGGTGCAAATCTATTTTATCGTAATTCTCTTGCGTATAGACTCCCGGTTGGAAACCTTTCTCCTTATAAGGATTGGACTGCATCAGTCCGGCGACAACCGACTTCTCCACTTCATTGTAAAGCTCTTCCACCGATTCGATGCACTTCTCTTCGCTACCGTCTTCGGTACGCCAGATGGGAAGCGGAGTACCCCAATAGCGCGAACGGCTCAGGTTCCAGTCGTTCAGGTTCTCCAGCCATTTGCCGAAACGTCCCGTACCGGTACTTTCCGGTTTCCAGTTGATGGTCTTGTTCAGTTCCATCATGCGCTCCTTGCAGGCGGTACTGCGGATAAACCAGCTGTCGAGCGGATAGTACAACACCGGTTTGTCCGTACGCCAGCAGTGCGGATAGTTGTGTACATGCTTCTCTATCTTGAACGCCTGATTGCCGGCCTTCATCATCATGCAGATTTCAATATCCAGCGATTCGGCGGTCTGTGCGGCTTTTTCATCATATTTGCCATCAACGGTAAATTGCGGATCGTAGGCATTCTTCACCCACTTGCCTTGATATTCCTTGTACAAATCGACATCAACACATGCCTTCACAAACTCTTCATTCAGTTCGTCCAGCAGATAGAACTTACCGGTGAGGTCCACCATCGGACGTGTTTCGCCCCTTTTGTTTATCATGAACAGAGACGGGATGCCGGCAGCACGGGCCACCTGCGCATCGTCCGCACCGAACGTAGGAGCGATATGTACGATACCCGTACCGTCTTCGGTCGTTACATAATCGCCGGGAATGACGCGGAACCCTTTGGTGCTGACGCTCCAATTGCCATCGTTGTCCACATCGACCGGTTTCACCCACGGGATGAGCTGTTCATACTCCATGCCCACCAAATCGGGACCTTTGTACTCACCCACCACCTTAAATGGAATCAGTTTATCTCCGGGTTTGTAGTCCTCTAACGCAATATCTTCCGCTTTCTTATTGAAATGGGTATAAAGCAATGCCTTAGCCAAGACAACGGTCATTTTTTCTCCGGTATATCCGTTGTAGGTCTGTACGGCCACATAATCAATCTTCGGGCCTACACAGAGTGCGGTGTTACTGGGCAGCGTCCACGGAGTAGTGGTCCAGGCAAGGAAGTACGGTGTACCCCACTCTGCCATTTCAGGCTTCGGGTTCTTCATCTTGAATTGCCCTACCACGGTGGTGTCTTTGACATCACGGTAGCAACCCGGCTGGTTCAGCTCGTGCGAGCTAAGTCCCGTACCGGCTGCGGGAGAATAGGGTTGAATGGTATATCCTTTGTAGAGGAGTCCTTTCTTATGAAGTTGCTTCAACAGCCACCACAAAGTTTCGATGTAACGATTGTCGTAAGTGATATAGGGGTCTTTCATATCTACCCAATATCCCATCTTGTGCGTCAGATCTTCCCACTCTTTGGTGAACTTCATGACATCCTTGCGGCAGGCGGCATTGTAATCAGCCACAGAGATAGTCTTGCCTATGTCTTCCTTGGTGATGCCGAGCGCTTTTTCCACACCCAGTTCCACCGGAAGTCCATGTGTATCCCATCCGGCTTTGCGATTCACCCGGAAGCCTTTCATCGTTTTGTAGCGGCAAAATATATCCTTGATGGAACGAGCCAGTACGTGATGAATACCCGGCATACCATTGGCCGAGGGAGGTCCTTCAAAAAACACGAAAGAAGGACAACCTTCACGTTCTGTCATACTCTTGGCGAAAACTTGGTTTTCGTCCCACTTCTCCAACACTTTCTTGTTTACTTCCGAAAGGTCAAATTTTGAATATTCGGCAAACTTCTTACCCATCTTGCTATTTAGATTTTAACTACTTACATTATTTATAAAAGAGAGGTTCCGAAAAAGGTTTCAACATCTTTTGGAGACACTCCTTCCATTTTAAGGGTGCAAATTTACAAAAAACTTATAAGTTGCTTGTTTTTATCACAGATTTTTTTTATATAAAGCCACACGGATTCATTCATTTAAGGGAGTTGTAAGAGTTAATAGGAGTTATTCTACTATCTGCAAACGATTTGTTTGTACAATTTAAGAGATGCAGAAAAAGAAATGCCACACTTCGCAAAGCCGGAAGTGTGGCATTTCGGGCAGTGAAGCGCAGCTATTCAACCTGCCTTCAACTCCCCCAATTACTTATTGCCCCTCTCTTTCCAAAGTTTCGTCATATCTTCCAACGTCTTTCCTTTGGTTTCGGGAACGAGTTTCCAAACGAAAAGAGCCGCAATCACACAGATAACACCGTAGAGGGCGTATGCGAACATGTGACCGAACTTATCCCCCATTTCGCCCAGACGCATATTATACATCGGCACGAAAGTGGACGACACAATGAAATTGAAAATCCACTGGAAGGCCACTGCAATGGCCACAGCCGCACCACGGATGGTGTTCGGAAAGATTTCAGCAATCAGCACCCAGCATATCGGTCCCCAGCTGAACATGAACGAAGCACTATATACCATGATGCTGACAACCGCCATGATAGGTGGAAGCCCGGGCACCAGGTTGCAAAGGGCCACTCCGAACGCTCCTATCGCCATGCCGACGGAACCGGATATAAGCAGAGGCTTACGTCCCCATTTCTCCACCGTAAATACCGCCAACAGCGTAAAGAGGATGTTGATGACACCCATAATGACAGTCTGCACCATCGGATTGCCCATACCCATCGTATGGAAGATGCGCGGAGCGAAATAGAGCACCGCATTGATGCCCACCGCCTGCTGGAACACACTCAGCATGATGCCGATGAAGATGACCATCCAGCCGTAAGTGAAGAGCTTCTCCTTCTTCTCCTCGGAGGTCGCCTTGATTTCGGACAAGATAACCCTGGCCTTGGCAAATCCGTTGATACGGCTCAACACTTCCAACGCTTTCTCGTCCTTACCACACATGGCAAGGTAGCGCGGTGTCTCGGGAACGCACAACACCAGCAGGGCGAACAATCCCGCAGGAACCGCCTCGCTGACGAACATCAAACGCCAACCGGTCTCAATGGTCCATGAAGCGGCGTCGGGATTCATAATCTGATTGACCCCATTCACCAAATCGATAACAGGGTTGACATGGCTACCCAAAATAAGGAAGTTGACAAAATAAACCACCAATTGGCCGAAGATAATGGCAAACTGGTTCCACGATACCAGTGTTCCGCGAATGTTGCTTGGTGCTATTTCCGCAATATACATCGGACAGATGGCCGATGCCAGCCCGACACCAATACCGCCCAATATGCGATAAAGATTGAACACAACCAACAACGAATAGGAAGGTACCCCATGCTCAAAAAACAAGAACTCGGGATTGTATGAGCCAAGAGCCGACAAGAAGAACAACAACCCGGCCACAAAAAGAGACTTTTTACGACCGAGGTTGGAGGCGAAGAAACCGGAAAGCGCACTACCCAATATGCACCCAATCAAGGCACTGGACGAGGTGATTCCGTGCATTGTATCCGTATAGTCAAAACCGGCTCCCATAAAAAACGCCTGGAGTCCCTTCTCGGCACCGGAAATGACCGCAGTGTCATAACCGAACAACAAACCGCCAATGACGGCAATCAGTACAATGGAGAAAAGATAGGCTTTGCTGCCTTTTTCTGTATAATTCATGATATGAATGGAAATTTGAAAATGAGAAATGGGAAGTTGAGAAATGGAAAGGGCGTGTGTCTGAAAAATCAGCTCCGCCACGCCCTCATTCCACAACAATTAACAATACATGTTTACGATTGCCTCATACAGCTCCTGCTTGCCACTGGTCTGTTTGGGCTCACCGTTGGCCTTGGCGTATGCAACCACCTCTTCCAACGTCAGCTTGCCTTCTTCAAATTCCTTGCCTTTACCGGAATCGAAAGAGGCATAGCGGTCGGCAAGCATCTTCTTGTATGGAGACTCTTCGAGCAGTCTGGCAGCACTTTCAAGGGCACGTGCCATGGCATCCATACCGGCGATGTGGGCAATGAAGATATCCTCCAGATCGGTGGAATTACGACGGGTCTTGGCATCGAAATTCGTGCCGCCGTTGCCGAAACCGCCGTTACGGATGATTTGCATCATGGCTTGTGTCAGCTCGTAGTTGTCGATAGGAAACTGGTCGGTATCCCAGCCGTTCTGGTAGTCACCACGATTGGCATCGATAGAACCCAGCATGCCGTTGTCAACGGCTACAGCCAGTTCGTGTTCAAACGTATGGCCTGCCAAAGTGGCGTGGTTCACCTCGATGTTCACCTTGAAATCCTTCTCCAATCCATGCGCTTTCAGGAAGCCGATGACGGTTTCGGTATCCACGTCATATTGGTGTTTGGTAGGCTCCATCGGCTTCGGTTCAATCAGGAAGGTACCCGTAAAACCTTTGGCGCGGGCATAGTCGCGTGCCATCGTCAGCATCTGCGCCAGGTGTTCCTTCTCACGCTTCTGGTCGGTGTTCAGCAAAGACATATAGCCTTCACGCCCGCCCCAGAACACATAGTTCTGACCTCCCAATTCGATGGTCGCGTCAATGGCGTTCTTAATTTGTACGGCGGCACGGGCTACGACATCAAAGTCGGGATTGGTAGCGGCACCGTTCATATAGCGTGCATGGCTGAATACATTGGCAGTGCCCCACAACAATTTGATACCGGTCTCCGCCTGTTTCTGCTTGGCGTAGGCAACGATTTCCTTCAGGTTGGCTTCATATTCTTCGATTGCATCCGCCTCGGTGCAAAGGTCCACGTCGTGGAAACAGTAGTATTCAATGCCCATCTTCTGCATGAACTCAAAGCCGGCATCCATCTTGTTCTTGGCCGCCTGAACCTTGTCGGCATCACCGTTCCACGGGAAGTTCTTAGTGCCTCCACCGAATTGGTCGCCACCTTCCGCACAGAGTGTATGCCACCATGCCATAGCGAATTTCAACCAATCTTTCATCTTCTTACCCATAATCACCTTCTCCGCATCGTAATAACGGAATGCCATCGGGTTCTTGCTTTCTTTTCCTTCAAATGCAATTTTTCCTATTCCGGGAAAATACTCTTTTGTTGCCATAATTTTTTTTAATGTATTAATGTGAGAGATGCGTCAACTGGCTAATGTGCCAATATGCAAATTAGACGGACACATTTCTCACAGGGGTTAATTAATTATCTTATTATTACATTCAATTATCATATCTCATGCCGCAGGCAATTAGCACATTAGATATTGGCGCATTGGCACATCAACCTCTCCTTCCAACGTGCATACGCGTCGATATACGCCTGACGGTCTGATGCTTTCGGCTCTATCACCTCCAGTTTCTCGAGCGTGGCGAAAGCTTCGTTGTTGTCTTTGTATATACCCGCGCCGATTCCGGCACCCTTGGCGGCTCCGACAGAGCCATCGGTATCGTATAACTCGATGACAGCTCCCGTCACACCTGCCAGTGTCTCGCGGAACAGCGGACTAAGGAACATATTAGCCCTGCCCGCATGGATTTTCTGCACGGGAATGCCCATCTGCTCCATAATATCGATGCCATATTTGAAGGAAAAGACAATGCCTTCCTGTGCGGCACGAATGATATGCTGCTTGCCGTGCTGGTTGAAGTTAACGCCGTGGATGGAACAGCCTATCTCACGGTTCTCCAACATACGCTCGGCACCGTTGCCGAAAGGCAGGATGCTGATACCCGCACTGCCAATGGGGGCCTGTGCGGCCAGCAGGTTCATATCGTTGTACGAAATGCCTTCGGGAGCCACCGTACGTTTCACCCACGAATTAAGGATGCCTGTGCCGTTGATGCACAGCAGAACGCCCAAACGGGTCTGTTCCGCCGTATAATTGACGTGCGCAAAGGTGTTGACGCGCGACTTCAAGTCGTAGTTTTCCTCTCCATTCACGCCATACACCACACCCGATGTACCCGCCGTGGAAGCTATCTCACCGGGATTGAACACATTCAAGGAAAGGGCATTGTTGGGCTGATCGCCAGCACGGTAGGTAATGGGAGTCCCTTCTTTCAGTCCCAATTCCCGGGCAGCGGCGGCATTGACGCACCCCTGTTCGGAGAAGGTGGGCTTGATATCGGCTATCAGCGTAGAGTCAAACCCGTAGTGTTGCATCAGGAAGTCGGCAACACATTTGTTCTTGAAGTCCCAGAACATGCCTTCCGACAAACCGGAAACAGTGGTGCAGATAGTTCCGCTGAGCTTCATCGCAATGTAGTCGCCCGGCAGCATAATCTTGTCTATCTTCTCGTAAACATCCGGTTCATTTTCCTTTATCCAAGCCAGCTTGGAAGCCGTGAAGTTACCCGGTGAGTTCAACAAATGGGAAAGGCACCTTTCCTCTCCCAGCGTTTCAAACGCTTTTTGACCGTAAGGAACGGCACGCGAGTCACACCAAATAATGGCAGGACGCAATACTTGCTGCCGCTTGTCCACACACACCAACCCGTGCATCTGGTAAGAGATGCCGATAGCCTTGATATCTTCCGGGGTTACCCTCGACTCACCCAGCACAGCCTGCGTGGCAAGTTTCAGGTTCTCCCACCACATTTCGGGCTTCTGTTCCGCCCATCCGGCTTTCACAGCAATGATTTCCGCCTCCGTTTTGGGGAAGAATGCGGAAGACACGCACTTGCCGCTTTCCGCGTTTACCAGACTCGCTTTTACAGACGAGCTACCAATGTCATAGCCTAATAGATACATGTTTATGATTTATGATTTTAGATTTATAGTTTTAGATTTTAGATTTCAGATTTCAGCACGATTCCTCTTACACGGAATTCATAAATCATAAATCTGAAATCATAAATCTTCTCACCGTCTTATCTTATTGTATATTTTCTTGTCGAAGCGGTAGTAGCGTGCTGCCCGGTGGGCCACACCCTGCTGCTTCTCCTCCATCGGAACCACATATTCCATCAAGGCGATTTTCTTATGGAAATTGCGGACATCGTATTGTTTATCATACACCAGCTCATAAAGGGTACGAAGTTGGGAGGCAGTGAACTTGCGTGGCAACAGATCGAACAAAGCAGAAGGATTGAACTCTACATATTGACGCACATAGGCAATGGCCTCCTTGATAATCAGGTTGTGGTCGAAAGCCAAATCCTTTATATCCGGCATAGCCACCCATTCTGCCTGATAGTCTTCCAAGCCACGGTTCAACGCACGGTCTATTTTTACCAGAGAAAGATAGGCGATAGTTACGATACGCTCCACTTTGGACTGCATGGCACGTTCCAACCAATGTACATCTTTGGGGTTCTTCGTGCGGTCTTTCGAGCCGAATGCCTTGAATTGCATCAGCCTGACGTTCTTCAACCCCGTCAATTCATTCAACACACGCTTGGCCGCTTCATCCAGGTCCTCGTCCATGTAAATCAGACTTCCCGGAAGTTTCATGTCGTGGAAGACCTCTCCCTCCTCCTCGCCGACACGTTTGATAAGCAACACCCTCAATTGCTCTCCGTCAAATCCGATTACAACGCAATCCACGGAGATATGATTGTTCGCCAACGGCATTTTCGATTTTATGTTTTGCATGGTACACTTGTATTGAATCGCTGCAAATATAAAGAGTATTTTTCAAACTACCATACACAAAATAAGATTTTTACTATTTTATAAAACATTATTTTTCAAACAAATACATATCTTACTTTTTACAATATCATTTAATATGTTATCGTATCTAATACAATATGTATTTTCAAAAAAGAAGAAAGAGGCTGACAACAGCTTCCATCATTCGCAAAAACCACTTCATTCACAAGTATTTCTGTATTTGGGCAGAGCGTACAGAGGCAAGGCACATATTGTATCACAAGACTTTCGACAGAACACCTCATAAAAAATCGTTTTCTCTGCGTAGTGCCCTCTACCACTCCGCCCGTTGGCCTCCACCCTCTCCAGAGCACTCGAGAACTTCCGTTATGTTTTCTTTCAGGCACGGATTTCACCGTTTTCTCTTTGTCCTATTCGTGAAATTCGTGCGATCCACCGCCTGAATGTCAAATATTTTCCCATCCTCTTTTCGCAGTCGGCTTGTTCCGATGAAAAAGGCGTCCTTTTCCCTCCTCTCCGCAGTTCTTCCTATCTACATCCTATCCTACCCCTACCAGGGCCTATTCGGCTTCGGACGTTCTTCGGACAAACTCCACTCCCTAGGACCGAAGAATGTCCGAAGAACGTCCGAAGAAACACCGAAGAAACTACGAAGCAGAAAAGAGCCGGATAAGACGCGGACGGAAAGCGCCGAAGGTGACGGAATTTCCGGAAGAGGAATTTCGAGTGTAAACATTTATGATTTTCGATCTCTTTTAGAGGAACCGAAGAAATGAAATAAAAGCTCCTTTAACCATGAAGAACCATGAAGAGATTGCACAAAAAACGCACTTTTGTGCGGTGATTATCAGAAAAATCCCTACCTTTGCAGCACTTTTTTATTATAAATTTCAAAAACAAGCAAGAAATGAAAGCATTTGTATTTCCGGGTCAAGGCGCCCAATTCGTGGGTATGGGAAAAGACCTGTACGAAAACTCGGCTTTAGCCAAAGAACTTTTTGAAAAAGCGAATGATATCCTTGGATATCGCATCACCGATATTATGTTCAACGGCACGGACGAAGACCTCCGCCAGACGAAGGTCACCCAACCTGCCGTATTCCTTCATTCCGTCATTTCCGCTCTCTGCATGGGCGATGAGTTCAAGCCCGAAATGACTGCCGGACACTCGCTGGGAGAGTTCTCCGCATTGGTTGCCGCCGGTGCATTGAGCTTTGAAGACGGCCTGAAGCTGGTATATGCCCGTGCCATGGCCATGCAGAAAGCTTGCGAAGCGCAGCCTTCCACCATGGCAGCCATCATCGCCCTGCCGGACGAAAAGGTAGAAGAAATCTGCGCACAGGTGAGCATCGAAGGCGAAGTCTGCGTAGCAGCCAACTACAACTGCCCGGGACAAATCGTCATCTCCGGTTCCATCGAAGGCATCAATAAGGCTTGCGAGCAGATGAAAGCCGCAGGCGCGAAGCGTGCATTGCCCTTGAAGGTAGGCGGCGCTTTCCACTCTCCGCTGATGGATCCTGCCAAAGTAGAACTGGAAGCCGCCATCAACGCTACGGAATTCCACACTCCGAAGTGCCCAGTATATCAAAACGTGGACGCACTGCCCCACACCGACCCGGCGGAAATCAAACAAAATCTGGTGGCACAGCTGACCGCTTCGGTATGTTGGACACAAACCGTAAAGAACATGGTGGCCGACGGCGCTACCGACTTCACGGAATGCGGTCCGGGTGCAGTGTTGCAAGGATTGATTAAGAAAATAGACAGCAGTGTCGTTGCTCACGGCATAGCATAAGCATACAAGGGCGTTAAAATGCGCCTCTTGTTTTCTTTTAGGCACAGATCACACAAAATACATGGGTCTTTTTTGATGAATCCGTGTAGTCTATGAAATCTGTGCCTAAATTATATCATTATGCTAATCCCTTTTCATTTTGATACATTCCTCTTTTTATACAAAAAACCACGTTTACCCCTACTTTTCTCATCCATAATTCTTATCCTTGTCCACGTAAAGACAATGACATTGTAGTAGATGGCACGGAATGTACGCGCTCTTCCGCCATAACCACCTTCTTAGCTGATGAAGACTGGCTCGACGAAGCGGTCGGCAAGGCAAAAGAATATATTGTCGCAGCGATACGTCAAGGGAAACAGATACACATCGGACATGGCAACGGATCTTTGTGGCATTTCCCTTAGCCATAACTTTTTTATATAGAAATAATCTGCTATTTTTGCAGAGATTATATATGTAGAAAAGAATAAGAACACATGGAAAAGGCAAAAGTATATTACGCAGACTTGCGTACTTCCCCCACATCCAATCTACTGGATAAAATGGAGCGCCTGCTGAAACGGGCAGGTATCGGGCAACTTCCCTTAAAGGACAGCTTTGCCGCCATCAAGATTCATTTTGGCGAACCGGGAAACCTTGCCTACCTGCGTCCTAACTATGCGGCACGTATGGCAAACCTGCTCCGCAGCTTAGGAGCCAAACCGTTTCTGACCGATTGTAACACCCTTTATTCCGGTCGGCGCTCCAATGCAGTGGACCATTTGCAGAGTGCCATGGAAAATGGGTTCAACCCCATATCGGCGCAATGCCAGGTGATTATCGGCGACGGGCTGAAAGGAACTGATTACAAAGAGATTCCCTTGAACGGTGAGTATTGTTCCGCTCCCAAAATCGGTACGGCCATTGCCGATGCCGATGTCATCATCAGCATGAACCACTTCAAAGGGCACGAACAGGCAGGATTCGGCGGTGCGTTGAAGAACCTCGGCATGGGTTGTGCCAGTGTAGGCGGAAAACTGGAACTACATGCGGCCTCACAGCCCAAGATTGCCACTGAAAATTGTATCGGATGCAATATCTGCGTGAAACATTGTGCCCACGATGCCATACACCTGAACGCCGGACGCAAAGCGGAAATAGACTATGCGAAATGTGTAGGATGCGGGCAGTGCGTGGCTTTGTGCCAGCATGATGCCGCCGTAGTGAGCGATTGGGATACATCCGAACGGCTGAATTATAAAATTGCGGAATATACAGCCGCCGTACTGAAAGACAAACCGCACTTCCACATCAGTTTTATCATGAACGTATCACCCGAATGCGACTGCTGGAACCACAATGATGCCGCCATCATTCCCGACCTCGGCATGCTGGCCTCAGCAGACCCTGTGGCCTTGGACAAGGCTTGCGCAGACATGGTGATTCAGGCTCCCGTATTACACGGTAACAATGTGCTTGCCCAAAAGCACGAACATGAGGATCTTTGCGGTTGTGACAAGTTCCACCTGATACATCCCGATACGGATTGGCTTGCCGGATTGCGACATGCCGAAAAAATAGGAGTGGGAACGATGGAGTATGAATTGATAAAGGTATGAAAGTTATAACGGACAATTGGTTCGCCCAAAAATATCCGATAGGCTTTGCCCTAAGCGGCGGATTCATCAAAGGCTTCGCCCACTTGGGTGTCCTACAATCCTTGCTGGAGCACGATATCCAACCGGACATCCTTTCCGGAGTCAGTGCCGGTGCCTTGGCGGGCGTGTTCTATGCAGACGGCAACGAACCGTACAAAGTACTCGATTTCTTTGCCGGACACAAGTTTCAGGATTTAACCAAATTAGTAATCCCCAAAGTCGGCTTGTTTGAACTGAGCGAATTTATCGAGTTCCTGAAAAGCAATCTGAAAGCCAAAAGACTGGAAGAGTTGCAAATTCCCCTAATCGTCACGGCCACGGATCTGGACCACGGACTTTCTGTGCACTTTCATAAAGGGGAGATTGCCGAACGGGTGGCGGCCTCCTGCTGTATGCCGGTGATGTTCGCTCCGGTCAACATCAACGGAACCAATTACGTGGACGGTGGATTGTTTATGAACCTGCCGGTCACCACCCTGCGCTGCATCTGCGAGAAGGTGGTAGCCGTAAACGTCAGCCCCCTGATGGCTACCCAATATAAAAAGAACATTTTCAGCATCGCGTTGCGTTCCTACAATTTCATGTTCCGCTCCAACTCCGTTCCGGAACGTGAAAAGGCGGATTTGCTGATAGAGCCATACAACCTGGAAGGCTACAGCAATACGGAACTGGAAAAGGCGGAAGAGATATTCATGCAAGGATACCAGACGGCCAATGACATTTTGGAACGGTTGATTATCAGCAGAGGGAACGTCTGGAAAGAATAATAATTATTTGATAACATTGAAAAACAGAATAGTATGAACAACGAAAACAAACTGATTGTCTATCAAGTGTTCACCCGTTTATTCGGAAACAACAACAATCACTGTATCAACAACGGCAGCATCACGGAAAACGGATGCGGCAAAATGGCCGACTTCACCGCCAAAGCTTTGGCAGAAATCAAGAAACTCGGTACCACCCACATCTGGTACACCGGCATCATCGAGCATGCCACACAAACCGACTACCGCCGCCACAATATCCGTCCCGACCATCCTGCCATGGTGAAGGGAAAGGCCGGTTCGCCATACGCCATCAAAGATTACTATGACGTGGACCCCGACCTTGCCAAAGACGTACCCGAACGTATCAAGGAATTCGAGCATCTGGTGCAACGCACCCATCGCAGCGGATTGAAAGTCATCATCGATTTTGTGCCCAACCATGTGGCACGCCAATACCATTCGGACGCACAGCCGGACGGAACAATCCAACTGGGTGCCAACGATGACACTGCTTGCTCCTTCAGCCCGTACAATAACTTCTATTATATTCCGCAAGCAGAACTGCACGGTCAGTTCGACATGAAAGGCGCAGCGACCGAACCCTATAAGGAGTTTCCGGCAAAAGCGACCGGAAACAACCGCTTTGACGCCCATCCCAATATCATGGACTGGTATGAAACTATCAAGCTGAATTACGGAGTGGACTACCAGAACGGCGGAAGTTGCCACTTTGACCCTATTCCCGATACTTGGAACAAGATGCTGGACATCCTGATGTTCTGGGCCGGAAAAGATATCGACGGTTTCCGCTGCGACATGGCGGAAATGGTTCCTGTGGAATTTTGGGAATGGGCCATCCCGCAAGTCAAAGCCGCCTACCCTTCCATCATTTTCATCGCCGAAGTCTATAATCCGGGAGAATACAAGAACTACCTGTTCCGTGGCAAATTCGATTACCTGTATGACAAAGTAGGACTTTACGACACCCTGCGCGCCGTGACTTGCGGATATGAGTCGGCAACGGCCATCACCCGCTGTTGGCAAAACCTGGGAGGCATCGAAAAACGGATGTTGAACTTCCTTGAAAACCACGACGAACAGCGCATCGCTTCTGATTTCTTTGCCGGCAATCCGCGCAAGGCGATTCCCGCACTGATTGTATCGGCATGTATGAACACCAACCCGATGATGATTTATTTCGGACAAGAATTCGGCGAGCTGGGTATGGACAGCGAAGGGTTCAGCGGACGCGACGGACGCACCACCATCTTCGACTATTGGAGCGTGGACACCATCCGCCGTTGGCGCAACGGTGGCAAGTTCGACGGAAAGATGCTGACAGATGCCCAAAAACACTTATACAGCATCTACCAACGCATTCTAACTCTCTGCAACGAAGAAAAGGCCATTTCGCAAGGTGCCTTCTTCGACCTGATGTATGCCAACACCAACGGCTGGCGTTTCAACGAGCATAAACAATATACATTCTTGCGTAAGCATGAGAATGAACTGTTATTGTTCGTCGTAAACTTCGACCATTTAGCAGTGAACCTGGCCATCAACATTCCTTCCCACGCTTTCGACTGCCTCCATATACCACAAATAGAGCAGTATCTGGCAACTGATTTGCTCAGTGGAAAGAAAGAAACAATCAGTTTCCTTCCTTATAAGGCAACCGATGTAGCCATCGAAGGATATAGCGGCAAAATACTGAAGATAAAGTTGTAAGTATCGGAAAGGGCTCTCGGAAGTCAGAAGGAGTAAAAGAAGGGGGAGGTTGTCCGAAGACCTTGTTGTTGCTTACATGCTGTTATGATTTTAGGCACGGATTTCACGGATAGGACAAAGAAAAAGCTGTGAAATCCGTGAATTCCGTGCCTAAAAGAAAGCATAACGGAAGTTCTCAGACAGCCTGGGAGGCCAAAACACATCAGGCCCCCTCCTTCCTTTCCTAATCTCCCTATCCTTCCAAAAGTTCCTTCAGTCTATACAACCGTGTGATGGCAGGATGATAGAATTCATCGGGATAATGAATCTTGATGTCACTGAGGTTTGCCTGCACAAAACGCTTCACATCGGCAATGTTCTCCGCATCGGACAATCTGGCTTCTTGGGGGAAAGAGGTACTCTTCGCCCACTCTATCAGCGCCTGAACGCTCTCTTCATCGTATTTATATTCGCTCATATCTTATATAGTTTTATCTTATCTACTGCCATTTCAAGCGCACAAAAATAGCCAATTCTTTTTGCCTTACCAAAGAAATGTCATGGCGGATGTACGACTTCTCAGGCTTATCCGAAACTTTTTCAAACACAATTTTGTTAACGTCAAGAAAAAACGTACATTTGTAAATAGGGGCATGATAAGATGCCGTCTATGAATTAAACGCTTATATAAAAACATGTGCCATCACAAATCGAATTTAGAATTGATGAGGAAAGCCATTGAGCTTTCCCAAGAAAACGTCGCCAACGGTGGCGGTCCGTTTGGTGCGGTGATTGCCCGAGAAGGCCAAATCATAGCAACCGGCGTGAACCGCGTCACCGCTGACCATGACCCCACGGCACATGCCGAAGTTAATGCCATCCGCAATGCCTGTAGCCGTTTGAAGACCTTCAACCTGAGCGGATGCGAAATATATACCTCCTGCGAGCCGTGCCCCATGTGCCTGGCAGCCATCTATTGGGCACACATCGACAAAGTGTATTACGGCAACGACAAGAACGATGCCAAAGAGATTGGTTTCGATGACTCGTTCATCTACGACGAGTTGGCATTGCCACATGAGAAAAGGAAACTCCTGGCCGAAAGACTGCTCGGCGAGGAAGCCATACGGACTTTCAGGATGTGGAGCGAAAAAGAGGACAAAATAGAGTATTAACAAATAATCCGCTTATCGGCATGAACAAAATATATACATTCCGCGTTATATTAATGTGTTTTTCATGGTATTAGATATAAGGTTAATTAAAAAAGGTACAGGAAGCATCGGTTTGTGACAAATCGGTGCTTTTTTTGTGCTTCTTTGTAGCATGTTAGAAATATTATCCGTATTTTTGGCAAACTAATGGAAAGTGATATGAATATTCCTATTATATTTCAATTTCTAAAAGAACTATCTGCCAATAACAACCGCGAATGGTTCCACGCACACCGGGCACAATATGAAGCCGCCCGCAAGGAGTTTGAAGACCTGCTTACAGTCATCATCGCCCGCATCTCGATGTTCGACGAAAGCATCCACGGCATCGAAGCCAAGGAGTGTACCTACCGCATCTATCGCGATACACGATTCTCGGAAGACAAAACCCCTTACAAAATACATCTGGGAGGCTACATCAACGCCAAAGGGAAGAAATCGAACCATTGCGGCTACTACGTCCATCTGGAACCGGGCAACTGCATGTTGGCGGGAGGAAGCCTCTGCCCGCCTTCGCCCCTGCTGAGAGCATTGCGGCAAGCCGTATATGACAACATAGACGAGTATCGCAGCATTGTGGAAGACCCCGCTTTCAGACAATACTTCCCCGTTGTGGGAGAAAACTTTCTGAAAACAGCACCCAAAGGGTTCCCCAAGGACTATCCTTATCTGAAATACCTGCAATGCAAGGAATATATAGTCACTTGCTATCAACCGGACAGTTTCTTTCTGGCACCGGACTTTCTGGAACGGACGGACGAGATATTCAAGCAGATGAAACGCTTCGCGGATTTCGTGAACTACACGATAGACGATTTTGAATAATCACTCATGAACCCATAAAAATATCGAAAGAAAAATCATTAAATACCTAAAACAGACCCTTATGGAAACATTGAATTTAATTAAGAATGATCCATGGCTGGAGCCTTTTTCCGACGCCATCAACGGACGTCATCAGCATGCTGCACAAAAAGAAGCAGAGTTGACCAACAAGGGAAAGCAAACCCTTTCTGATTTTGCGTCGGGATACCTCTATTTTGGTTTACACCGTACCAATGACGGATGGGTGTTCCGCGAATGGGCACCCAATGCAACCCAGATTTTCTTGATTGGAACCTTCAACAACTGGAAAGAAGAAAAGAAATATAGCCTGAAACGCAAAGCGAACGGCAATTGGGAAATAAAGCTTCCCGCCGATGCCATCAAGCATGAAGACTTGTACAAGTTGATGATACACTGGGACGGCGGCTGCGGCGAACGCATTCCGGCGTGGGCTACCCGTGTTGTGCAGGACAAACAAACCCGGATCTTCAGTGCGCAAGTATGGACACCGGAAAAGCCATACAAAATGAAGAAAAAGACTTTCAAACCGAATACTGATCCCCTGTTGATTTATGAATGCCATATCGGGATGGCCCAGCAGGAAGAGAGAGTAGGCAGCTACCGGGAGTTTCAGGAGACGGTACTTCCCCGCATCGCCCAAGAAGGCTACAACTGCATACAGATTATGGCCATTCAGGAGCATCCGTATTACGGCAGTTTCGGATACCATGTATCAAGTTTCTTCGCAGCTTCCTCCCGTTTCGGCACTCCCGATGAACTGAAAGAACTGATTGACACAGCCCATAAGATGGGAATTGCCGTCATCATGGACATTGTTCACTCACACGCCGTAAAAAATGAAGTGGAAGGTTTGGGCAACTTTGCCGGCGACCCTTGCCAGTATTTCTATCCCGGCGAACGCCGCGAGCATCCGGCATGGGATTCACTCTGCTTCGACTATGGCAAAAACGAGGTTATCCACTTCCTGCTGTCCAACTGCAAGTTCTGGATGGAAGAGTTTCATTTTGACGGTTTCCGCTTTGACGGCGTGACCTCCATGCTTTATTACAGCCATGGCCTGGGCGAAGCGTTCTGCAACTACAATGACTACTTCAACGGACATCAGGACGACAATGCCATCTGCTACCTGACTCTTGCCAACAAACTTATCCATCAAGTCAACCCCAAAGCCATCACCATTGCCGAAGAAGTATCGGGCATGCCCGGACTGGCGGCTAAATACGAAGACGGCGGATATGGCTTCGACTATCGCATGGCGATGAATATCCCCGACTATTGGATTAAAACCATCAAGGAAAAAATCGATGAGGATTGGAAACCGTCAAGCCTGTTCTGGGAAGTGACCAACCGCCGGAAGGACGAAAAGACAATCTCATACGCCGAAAGCCACGACCAGGCCCTGGTAGGCGACAAGACCATTATCTTCCGCCTGATTGACGCCGACATGTACTGGCACATGCAGAAAGGGGATGAAAATTACACCGTACACCGCGGTATAGCCCTCCACAAAATGATACGTCTGCTGACTTCCAGCACCATCAACGGTGGTTACCTGAACTTCATGGGTAATGAATTCGGCCATCCGGAATGGATAGACTTTCCACGCGAAGGAAATGGCTGGTCTTGCAAATACGCCCGTCGTCAATGGAACCTGGTGGACAACAAAAACCTGGCATACCATTATTTGGGCGACTTCGACACAGCAATGCTGGAAGTGATGAAAAGCGTAAAGAAATTCCAGGCTACTCCGGTTCAAGAGATATGGCACAACGATGGTGACCAGATTTTGGCCTACATGCGTAAGGACTTGATATTTGTATTCAACTTCAATCCCAAACAATCTTTCGCAGGTTATGGATTCCTGGTACCTGCCGGTGCATACGAAGTCATCTTGAATACGGACAATCCTGCTTACGGAGGCAACGGATTGACCGATGACACCATCAAACATTTCACCATGCCCGATCCGTTGTACAAAAAAGAAAAGAAAGAATGGCTGAAACTCTACATTCCGGCACGCACAGCCGTTGTGTTACGAAAAGCCAAATAAATAATTGAGAACGATCAAAATAGGAGTAAAGAGGGTGTGTCTAAAAGAAAGCAAGCGACTTGTTTTTGATACCCCCTCTTTCTTGTAGCAACAAGATTTTACTGCATATTTACATGACAGGCAGTAGAATTGAAACTAAATAGAATCAGATTATGAGCATCAAATTCAGACTTACCGCCATGCTGTTCCTGCAATTCTTTGTCTGGGGAGCGTGGCTGATTTCATTAGGAGGCTATATGGGCGGCACATTGCATTTTGAGGGCGGCCAGATAGGCGCCATCTTCGCAACCATGGGCATCGCGTCGCTGATAATGCCCGGACTGACCGGCATCATTGCCGACAAATGGATAAACGCCGAACGCCTGTACGGCATATTGCACCTGATTGGCGCAGGTGCCCTGCTATACGCCTCAACCGCCACGACCTACCACCAGATGTATTGGGCGATGTTGCTCAACATGCTTGCCTATATGCCAACCCTCTCCCTTGCCAACACCGTTTCCTACAACGCACTGGAGAAGCACGGCATGGATTTGGTGAAAGACTTCCCGCCTATCCGCGTATGGGGTACGGTAGGTTTCATCTGCGCCATGTGGGCAGTGGACCTGACAGGCTTCAAATCAAACGCCGCACAACTCTACGTAGCAGCCTTTTCAGCTGCGATATTGGGCATATACGCTTTCAGCCTGCCCGCCTGCCCGCCCGCACGCAGCGAAGGGAAAACGATGCTGTCGGCTTTCGGACTGGACGCATTGGTATTGCTCAAGCGCAAACAAATGGCCATCTTTTTCCTATTCTCCATGCTGTTGGGAGCAGCCCTGCAAATCACAAATACATACGGCGACCTTTTCCTGAGTTCGTTTGCCACGATACCGGAATATGCAGATTCGTTCGGAGTGAGGCACTCCGTCATTCTGCTCTCCATCTCGCAGATGAGTGAAACGCTGTTCATCCTCGCCATTCCGTTCTTCCTGAAACATTTCGGCATCAAGCGTGTGATGTTAATCAGTATGTTCGCATGGGTGTTCCGCTTCGGCCTCTTTGCCATCGGCAATCCGGGTAGCGGACTCTGGATGCTCATCCTTTCAATGATTGTTTACGGCATGGCGTTCGACTTCTTCAATGTGTCCGGCTCGCTGTACACCGAAATGGAAGCGAACTCCCACATCCGCGCCAGCGCACAAGGCCTGTTCTTCATGATGACCAACGGACTGGGCGCCATCATTGGCGGGTATGCAAGCGGTGCCGTGGTAGATGCTTTCTCTGTATATGCCGAAGGGGGAGGATTGATAAGCCGCGAATGGGTACCGATATGGTTCCTCTTTGCCGGATATGCGCTGGTGATAGGCATATTGTTCGGAATTGTGTTCCGCTACAAGCACCAACCGGAGAAGAAGTTAAAGAATTAAAGAGTTCGTATTAGGAGATAAAGCCGATTGCTCAGGCATTTTCAAAAGGAGTATCGGCTTTCTCCCCCTAACGAAACGGAGTGACTCTCCTTTAACTCCTAAATGCAAACTTATGAACAAGAAAAAGATAGAGCTTCAAGTTCTGAACATCTCCAATAGTCAGGCACAAGCGGGCACTTACGCCTTGGTATTAGGAGAAACAGGAGGCGAACGACAACTCCCGATCATCATAGGTGCAACCGAAGCGCAGGCGATTATCATCGAAATAAGAGGTATCGTCCCGCCCCGTCCGCTGATCCACAACCTGTTTGCATCCGTTCTCGAAATACTGGGCGTGAAACTGATGCGCGTCCTTATTTATAAAGCAGACAACGGGATATTCTACTCCTATCTATATATGAAAGTGGAAGAAACCATCTTGCGCATCGATGCCCGCACCAGTGATGCCATCACATTGGCTTTGCGTATGCACGCCCCCATCTTTGCCTATGAAGACATTCTCAATGCCGAATGCCTGAAAAACGAGGCGAACTTCACCGATCCGATGGGGAGCCGCGACCCGAACAAGGACGAGCTGTGGCAGGAAGATACAATAGAGATACTGAAAACGGCGTTACAAAAAGCAATAGATGAAGAAAACTACGAACGCGCCGCACAACTAAGAGATCAAATCAACCAAATAAAGAACAATCTGTAATATGCACGTATTCTACACCCCCGACATACAAACCCTTGCCGAACTGCCCGAAGAGGAAGCGGCACACGCCGTACGCGTACTGCGGTTGCAAAGCGGCGACGAAGTGACACTGACGGACGGAAAAGGAAACTTTTACCGTGCCGAGATAAGCACCGCCACCCCCAAACGCTGCCTGGTCAACATACTGGAGACACTGCCGCAAGCACCTTTGTGGAAAGGACATCTGCACATTGCCATGGCCCCCACCAAGAACATGGACCGGACAGAATGGTTTGCCGAAAAAGCTACCGAAATAGGCTTTGACGAACTGACCTTCCTGAACTGCCGTTTTTCGGAACGAAAAGTCATCAAGACGGAACGCATCGCCAAAATACTAGTGTCCGCCATCAAGCAGTCGCTCAAAGCACGTCTGCCCAGACTGAATGAAATGACGGACTTCAACAAGTTTATCGCACAACCTTTTCAGGGACAAAAGTTCATAGCCCACTGCTACGAGGGCGAGAAGCCACAGCTGAAGGACATCGTACAGCCCGGAGAGGATGCCCTGATACTCATCGGACCCGAAGGAGACTTTAGCGAAGAAGAGGTCAAAAAGGCCACCGAACAAGGGTTTGTGCCCATCAGCTTAGGTCCATCGCGCCTGCGGACAGAAACAGCGGCACTGGTAGCGTGCCACATTCTTAATTTACAAAATCAATGATATTCATTAAAAAACAAAAGTTATATGAAAAAGAGTCTATTCCTTCACCTTTCAGTATGGGCAATGCTGGTTGCATTTGCATGCTCCTGCTCCCACGAAACGGCAGATTATACCAATGCCATTCCTGCCGATGCTACCGAGTTGGTCTCCATCCACTTGAAGCCTATCGCCGAAAAAGCGGGCATCAATGATAAAGAGAATAAAGAAGCGCTGGCAAAGCTGACCGACGCGATGAAAAGCGGCATGAATGCAGCCACCTACCAACAAGTGGAAGCCGTCATGAAAAATCCCGCCAAATCGGGCATAGACATAAACGCACCCATCTACCTCTTCAGCGCACCCACCTTCGACTATCAGACCGTAGTGGCAAAAGTGAACAACGAAGAGGACTTGAGGAGCTTTCTGGAAATAGCTCAGAAAGAGATTTCAGATACTCCCATCACAGAAAGCGACGGCTACAGCTTTATTCAAATCAACAAGCAGACGTTACTTGCCTTCAACGCCTCCACCCTGCTGATTGTGGACTATAAACGGGCCGCACAGCTTGAAAAAGCAAAAGAAGGCATCACCGCCATCCTGAAACAGACGGCAGAAAACAGCATCAATCAAAGTGGCGCCTTCCAGAAGTTGCAGAAGCTAAGCGGAGAAATCAAGATGTTCGTCTCACCCTCCAGCACCTTGGGGCTGTATGCCAAGCAGTTCGACTTCGCCCTGCCGAAAAACAGCGACACCAAAGACTTTATGGGATTGGGAAGCATCTCTTTCGAAAAGGGAAAGATAGAAATGCAGATAGAAAACTACACGGAAAATCCGGAAGTGAAAGCATGGCTGGACAGACTTGACAAAAACACCTGTCCTGTGGAGAACAATTTCTTGAAGTATTTCCCCAAATCCACCATCGCCCTGTTCAGCGTGGGTGTGAAGGGAGAGGAGTTCTACAACATGCTGCAAGAGAACGAACAGTTCCGCAACGAGTTTTCCATCACCCGGGCCGCCGAAGTAAAGAATCTGTTCAGCAACTTCCAAAAGGACATTACCATAGGCCTTATCAATGTAACGATGTTCAACACCCCCTCCATACTTGCGTATGCCAACGTGAAGAACGGTGATTCTCTGAAAGCCCTCTATGAAAAGAAAAGCGAACTGGGACTGAAACGCGGAGAAGACATCGTGAAGCTCAACGAAGACGAGTATGTTTACAAGTCGCGTAGCCTGCACGTGTTCTTCGGCGTGCGCGACAAGCAGATGTACGCCACCAACGACGAGCTGCTGTACAAGAACATCGGCAAAACCGTTTCCCCGTCTGCCAAAGAGACCGATTACGTCTCTACCCTGAAAGGGAAACGTGCGGTTTTCGTCATCAATGCGGAAGAGGTCATGGAGTTGCCCGTCACAAAGATGATGATGGAATACACCCGAAATGAATACACTCCTTACATAGCCTTGGCCAAAAGCGTCTCTTACCTGGAGGTGAGCAACGATGGAGACAAGACAGCCCTCGTCCTGCACCTGAAAGAAAAGAACGTGAATGCACTGAAGCTGCTGACAAATCTCGTCAAAGAATTTGCCGGAATGTAATAGTAGGTAGGTGTATCAAGCGACATAATGATAGATTTTAGGCACGGATTACACGGATTTACACGGTTTTCTTCTTGATTAATCTGTGAAATCCGTGTAATTCCGTGCCTAAAAGAAAGTGAGACACATGTTTTGACACACCTACCTTACCACCTACCACCCATCACTTACCACCAATGAACCATATCCATTTACAACAAACGCTTCCTCAGGTATTTGCCGACCGTGACACCATCATTTCTGACATCTGGCATCAGGACATCACCCTGCACAAAGGGAAGCGTTATCTCCTGAACGCCGTTTCCGGCACCGGCAAGTCATCGCTTTGCAGCTATATCTATGGCTACCGTCACGACTATCAGGGCATCATCAACTTCGATGAACGCAACATCCGCTCGCTATCCGTCCACGAATGGGTAGAGACACGTAAGCACTCACTCAGCATCCTTTTTCAGGAGTTGCGCCTCTTCACCGGACTGACCGCCTTGGAGAACGTGGAGCTAAAGAACCGCCTGACCGGATTCAAGAAGAAGAAAGAGATTCTCACCCTTTTCGAAGCCCTCGGCATTCTCGATAAAGTAAACATAAAAGTAGGGAAACTCTCGTTCGGACAACAGCAACGGGTGGCCTTCATCCGCAGCCTCTGCCAGCCCTTCGACTTCATCTTTCTGGACGAACCTGTCAGCCATCTGGACGACCGGAACGGCCTCCTCATGAGTCGCCTGCTTACAGAGGAGGCGGAACGTCAAGGTGCCGGCATCATCGTGACCTCCATCGGCAAACATCTGGAGCTGGCGTACGATGAGACCTACAACCTATAACCTTTTAACTCTTAATTCCTCATTTCTAATTCTTAATTCCTCATTCAAATGCGTCTTCTTTGGAAACTTCTCCGCCAGCATATCAGCATCGGCCAATTGACCGGTTTCTTTCTTGCCAATCTTTTCGGCATGATGATTGTATTGTTGAGCATACAATTCTACCGCGATGTACTCCCCATCTTCACTCAAGGCGACAGCTTCATGAAGAGAGAGTATATCATCGCCACCAAAAAGATAAGCACTCTTGGCAGCTTTGCCGGGAAAAGCAACACCTTTTCCAAAGACGAGATACAAACACTGAAACAGCAACCGTTCGTCAAAAGCGTGGGTGCCTTTACCCCTACCCTTTTCAAAGTCTCAGCAGGATTGGGCATGGAGAAGGCGGGTATCCACCTCTCCACGGAAATGTTCTTTGAATCTGTTCCCGACAAGTATGTGGACGTCAACCTGGACAAATGGCATTTCGACAACGAGACAGGGAGCATCCCCATCATCATCCCACGCAACTACCTGAACCTCTACAACTTCGGATTCGCGCAAAGCCGAAGCCTGCCCAAACTATCCGAAGGAGTGATGAGCCTGATACAAATGGAAGTCAGCATGCGCGGCAACGGACGTGTGGAGCAATACAAAGGCAACATCGTAGGTTTCTCCAACCGCCTGAACACCATCCTTGTCCCTCAATCGTTCATGGATTGGGCAAACCGCAACTTCGCCCCCGACGATGAAGCACAACCTTCGCGTCTCATTGTCGAAGTGAAGAACCCGACAGACACCGCCATTGCCGACTACTTCCGGCAGAATAATTATGAAACGGAAGGCGATGACCTGGATGCCGGAAAAACGACCTACTTCCTGCGCCTCATCACCGGCATCGTCATCGGCGTAGGAATGTTCATCAGCCTACTTTCGTTCTACATCCTGATGCTAAGCGTATTCCTGCTGCTGCAAAAGAACACCACGAAACTGGAAAACCTGCTATTGATAGGCTACAGCCCCACCCGGGTGGCCCTCCCCTACTACCTCTTGACTACAGGATTGAACCTGCTCGTCCTGCTTCTTGCCATCGGCGGTGTAGGCATTGCACGCAGCTACTACACGGCACTCCTCCAAAATTTGTTTCCGTCCTCAGGAGGCGGTTCATTCTTGCCTTGCATACTGACCGGCTGCCTGCTGTTTATTGCCGCATCGCTACTGAATATGCAGGCAATACGCAAGAAAATAATGCAGATTTGGAGAAAGGAATGAAAAGATATCCCCCGGTTTGACAGACACTTGCGTCTGTCCTCTCAAACACTTGTGTCTGTCGTCTCAAACACAAGTGTTTGTCGCGTTGGACACAAGTATCTGTCAAGCAGTCTTTCCACACCTGACTATCAGCGCATTAGTACATATCCAAAAGTGAATCTGCGAATTGAATTCCACCAACGGGTCTCTTCAAACAGAAAAGATGAGAACTTAAAATCAAATTATTGCCCCCCAAAAAGAAACTCTTCCGATATTTATTGGTAATATTGTCCGCAATTAAAAACTTAAATGATACACAAATATGAAAAGAAAGAAATTCTTATCGGTAATGTTGCTGTGCCTGCTCGCCACGACGATGCAGGCAGCACGTGTGGATACGGTATGGGTAAAAAGTCCGTCCATGAACAAGGATGTGAAAGTAGTCTATGTGTTGCCTGACAAGGCACTGGACAAGAAAGCGTGCCCGGTGGTCTATCTGTTGCATGGTCATGGCGGCAATGCCCGCAGCTGGATATTGCTGAAACCGGAACTGCCGCAAATAGCGGACGAGAAGGGAATTATCTTTGTCTGTCCGGACGGCAAGAACAGTTGGTATTGGGACAGCCCGAAGAATCCCGCCTACCGTTACGAGACGTTTGTCGCTTCGGAGCTGGTGAAATATACGGATGAACATTACGCCACGATTCCCGAAAAAAAAGGGCGTGCCATCAGCGGCCTGAGCATGGGCGGACACGGTGCGTTGTGGCTTGCCATCCGCCATAAAGAGCTATTCGGCGCGGCAGGCAGCATGAGCGGAGGTGTGGACATCCGCCCGTTCCCGCAAAATTGGCACATGAAGGAGCAGTTGGGCGAGTTCGCCTCCAACAAGAAGGTGTGGGACGAACATACGGTCATCAACCAGTTGGACAAGATTGAAAACGGTGACCTGGCACTGACCATCGACTGCGGCGAGGGCGACTTCTTCCTGGAAGTGAACAAGGAGTTACACAAACGCCTGCTGGAACGGAAGATAGACCACGACTTTACGACCCGTCCCGGCGCACATACCGGAACGTATTGGAACAATTCGATAGATTATCACATCCTCTTCTTCGACAAATTCTTCAAGAAATGATTTCAACGGATGCGCACGGCACGGCCGGCACGCGCATCGATGGAGCTGGCAATGGAAGTAGCCTTCAGCAGACGGCTGCTTTCAGTTCCGGCCGGTTGCATACTTCCGCTAATGATGCCGAGGGCGGTGGAAAGCAAAGCTTCGTTCGGATCCCCGAAAGGCAGGAAGCGTGCCATGTCGCCCGTTTCGCTGATGTTATATTCCGGACATGTGGGCGCAAATCCCGCTTCGTAGTCCGATTCCCCTTCCGAATTGTATATCTTGCAGACAATGGGGCTCATGGTAATCATCAGTTCGGGATTGGAGAAAGTGATGGAACCCACGTTCTTGCCTACGGTGGTGGAACCGATAACGACCACATTCATATAGGGTTTGAGGCAGTTGATGACCATTTCGGAAGCGGATGCGGTCCGGTTGCTTGTAAGCACATAGAGGGTCTTCAGGTTCAGGTTCGCACCGTTCCCGATGAGGTCGGAGTTCAAGGTAAGTGTTCTTGTCTGCGGATGGAAGCGGCTGTTGAATTCCAGATAGCCCAGCTCCTGGCCCAGAGCGGCGGAAGGCGCAAGCATCGTACACATCAACTCGGCACAACTCACCAGCCCGCCGTTGTTGTAACGCAGGTCGAGAACAAACTCGTTGACCTGTTGTGAAGCGAAATCCCGGAATGCACTGCGTAAGTCATCGTCATATTCATGACCATCATCCGTGAGACCGGAACTGAAATGGTTGTAAACTAAATAACCTATCCGCTTGTCATTGAATGTATATACCTGCTTGTAGTGCACCGGATTGTCGTTTATGGGGCATGCCGATGCGATTCGCCGCTTGTCAGAAGCGATGATGGAGTTGCTGCCCGCATCGTAACGGCCGATTGTCAGCTCCATGGCACCGCCGCCATACAGTCTCTGGTAGTTCTGTTCGGTAATGAACTCCCCGTCCATCTGCAAAAGCCAGTCTCCACGTTCCAGTCCGATTTCCGAAGCGGGACTTCCATCGGCCACATAAAGAATTTGCGCGAAGACAGCACTCTCCGCCTCTTCCACTTCCACCCGGTTGACGGAAAACTGAAAACCGTAACTATACTCTGTTTGCGGAATGCTGCGGACGGCGGCTGTTCCGGTGAGGCTGTCGATGACAGAAAACCTGTCCTCTTTAGATTTCAGCGAGGCAAAGAACGTGAACGGAGGCTGAAAATAGTTCAATCTATCGGTATGAGGTATCTCATCAGCCCAAAGATACCACACGCGCATCGTATCGTCAATCCAACGGTCGGTTTTGGTCTGTTCTGAATACGCCTTCCAACGGTCCTCTCCACAGGAAGTGAAACAGGCGGGAAGTATCAACGCCCCCACAATGAGTATTAGTATGTTTCTTGCTTTCATGGGGGCAAAGATAGGAAATAGCTTGTTTATCTGCTACAAATTATGATATAAAATTCCTCACCGCATCTCACCGTTTCCGCACTATTTTATATCCGATGGCGGCAATGAAGATACTCATCAACGGACTAATCAGATTGAAAAAACAATAGGGAAGGTAGGTCATCGTGGGTACACCGAGAATGGTGGCCTGTGTCATGCCACAGGTGTTCCACGGAATCAACGGAGACGTCACGGTGACAGCATCTTCGGTGGTACGGCTCAACAAACGGCTTTCGTAGCCTTTCGCCCGATATGTTTCGCTGAACATTTTCCCGGTAAGGATGATACTGATATACTGGTCGGCCGTTGCCAGATTCAGAAACAGCCCCGACCCCACCGTCGAAGCCACCATACTGGCGGTGCTTTTCATAAAACGCACAAAGAATGAAGTGATGCTGCCCAACATGCCGCCGGCGGTCATCGCTCCTCCGAAACACATGGCGCAGAGTATAAGCCAGATGGTATTCATCATGCCCGTCATGCCTCGTGTGGCAATCAATTCTGTCAGCATGCCGTTATCGGTCTGCAAGTTCGTATTGGCATAGAAAGTGGTCATGATGCCTTTGAATATCTTTTCTTCGCCGGAAATCTCCAGCAACAAATCGGGCTGAAAAACAAGCGCGAATACACCCGCCAGCAAGGTGGAAAGAAACAGGGTGATGATGGCCGGCACCTTACGCGCTATGAGTATGCCTGTGGCAACGGGTACTGCCAGCAGCCAGAGAGTGATATTGAACTTCGCGCTCAAAGCGGTGGTAAATTCCGCAATCTGTTCCGTGCTGCTTGTCTCGCAAGTGAGCCCCATCACAGTGAAGATGACAAGGGTAATGAGCAACGAAGGAACGGTGGTTATCATCATATACCGGATGTGACTGAAAAGAGGGGTGTCGGTAACGGACGATGCCAATATGGTGGTGTCCGATAAGGGGGAAATCTTGTCTCCGAAATAAGCGCCCGAGATGATGGCACCCGCTATCCACCCCTCCTCAAACCCTTGCGCTTTGCCTATACCCAACAAGGCGATGCCAATGGTGGCTATGGTGGTCCAGGAACTGCCGGTCATGACCGATACCAATGCGCAGATAACACAAGTGGATGTCAGGAAGAAATCGGGATGGATAATCTGTATGCCATAGTAGATGAGCGTGGGAACCACTCCGCTTATCATCCACGCGCCACTCAGCGCACCTATAATCAGCAAGACAATGATGGCTGTGGCAACACCTGCGATATTGTTGGTAATGGCCTGCTCGTAATCCTTCCACGGAATATGATAAAAGGCCATGCCGATAAAGATACAGAGGGAAGTGGTGGTGAGCAGCGATACCTGGCTGCCACCGCTGAGGGCATCGCTTCCAAACGTATGAATCGTGGCAAACAACATTCCCACCAAAAAGAATATGGGAAGAAGAGAAACAAAAGGCGAAGGTATTTTCTTTTCCGGCTTCATGCTATTCTGTTTTTTTATTTCAGATTGTCTTTTAATATTTCCAAAGTACACCCGCTTCGTATATATAATGTATAAAGCGAAGGCCAAATAGTAACGCAAAGATATAACAAATATCGCATAAAAATACCGCTAAAGTTTTCCTATATGCAACATACACCCTTGAAAAATAAAAAAGAAGCCCTTTAATGCATATATATTGCATATATAATCCATACAATCTGTCATTGAAGTGGAAAACACCGCTACAAAACCGGTGAAACAAATGCGAAAAGCCAGCCTTTTCTCACTCTCTTTTTTATTTATAGAAGTTAAAGGAGTTAGCCCCGATGTTCTTGCGTATGATACCGTTGTTGAAGTATCGGCTTTAACTCCTAAGCCGATTTATCGGTTGATAGCTCCTTGTAACTCCTCTAACTCCATTTTATGAAAAAAACGTTCTTGAAGCCGAATGATGCGAAATATATTGTTAAAGAAATAAAAGTATGATTTTCGTCTCTGTCCGATGCAGTATTTTTGTGACCGTTGCATTTGATAGATAAGCACGTGTCAAAAGAACGAATGGAAGAACAGGAACTGGCAGAACGTTGTGGAACAGGAGATAATCTTGCTCGCAAAGAGCTATACGAACGCTATGCGGGTCGTATGCTCTGCGTATGCCTTCGTTATGTAGGCGACAGGGAAACGGCTCAAGACCTGACGCACGATGGTTTCCTGAAACTATTCGATTCTTTCGACAAGTTCACGTGGCGGGGAGAAGGCTCCCTGCGTGCATGGATGGAACGCATAATGGTGAATACGGCGCTACAATATTTAAGGAAAAATGATGTGATGAGTCAGGCCTCGGTTTTGGAGAATGTCCCTGAAGCATACGAAGAACCGGATGCTTCCTCCATCGACGTTATTCCGGAGAAGGTACTGATGCGGTTCATCAGCGAGCTTCCTGCCGGCTACCGCACCGTATTCAACTTATATGTATTTGAAGAAAAATCCCATAAAGAAATTGCCGGATTATTGGGAATCAATGAAAAATCCTCTGCTTCGCAATTGACGCGCGCCAAGGCTTCTTTGGCGACGAAAGTACGTGAGTGGATAAAAGAAAATGCTTGAAAGAAGGAATGTATGGAAGATGAATTGTGGTTGAAAAAAATAAAGAACCGGTTAGAAGACTATTCCGAACCGGTACCCGCTGCCGGATGGGAGCAGTTGGAAAAGAAAATGTCTGCAACCGGAAAACCGATGCCAGTACAGCATCGGATGATACCTTTCCGTCATTGGATAGTAGCTGCCTCAGCTGTATTGCTGGTGGCCGTGTCATCTGTCAGCCTGTGGTTGCTGCAAAGTCATATAGGCGATGAAGTGCGGAATACGTCTGCATCGGCTTTGGCGGTGCTTCCTGACAGGCTACCGGAACAAGTGATGCCCGCCATGCAGACCAACCCGGCGGAACCGGTCATCCGAACGAACGGAAAAGTGCCGGCAACACCCCATGCACCAAGGCACTCCCTGGTGTCGCAACATATCAACATCCTGACAGAAGGCGAAGGGAACAAATCGGAAACAGAGACGTTGCCAATTGAAACAAGAGATGAGACCAAAAACAAGGAGAGGAACGAAAGCCGACACGCAACCGAAGAACAGTGGCAAACGGAAAGACCGACAACGGAAAACAGCGATCGAAAGGAACGTTATCGCCCGTCGGGACGTGAAAAGCTGCATCTTCCCGCCAAAAGCAAGCCTGCTTCCAAATCCGGTTCCCAAGGAGTAGGGGTAGGATTGTTTATAGGGAATATGGGAGGACTTTCGTTGACCAACGGAGGAGATTTTCAGGATGCCCCGTTCAACAGCTCAATTAGCAACAACATAAATCTCCCATCCAACGCCAATGGCATTGTCGTGATCCCCGAAGGACAAGAATTGGTCTTCAAAAACGGCTTGCCATATATACAAAACCGTGAGAGCCGAATTGCCGACATCGACCATAAACAACCGCTTAGCTTTGGTATCTCTGTCCGCAAAAACTTACCGAAAGGTTTTTCGGTAGAAAGCGGACTGACATATACATACCTTGCTTCAGACATAAGATATGAGGGAAGCGCCGTAAAGACAAGCCAAAAGCTACATTATATCGGCATACCGATACGTGGAAACTGGAACTTTGTAGATACAAAGAACTTCACGGTGTATGTTTCGACAGGAGGTGCTATCGAAAAATGCGTCTATGGCAAGATAGGTACCGAGAAAGAAACGGTGAAGCCGGTGCAACTCTCTGTAATGGGAGCTGTCGGTGCCCAATACAACATAAGCGACAGAACCGGATTGTATATAGAACCCGGCGTATCTCGTTTCTTCGATGACGGCTCGTCTGTACAAACAATACGCAAAGAGAATCCCTGCAGCTTCACGTTGCAGGCAGGCATACGACTGACTTATTGATTTATATCAAAAGGCGACGATTCACCTATCGTGACATTTATAACATTCCTCGCCGATGTAGGGCTGCACTCCGGTGCAGCCCTACATCGGCCGTTGACATGCAATTGAGCAACTTCTCCAAGGTACATCCATACAAGCTATTGAATTTCAAACAAGTAAAGCAATTAAACTGCTACATTCCAAGCAAAAGGCTTTATAGGGAATTAAAAGAAGTCATCGCTCCGTCGGAAATCCAAGATCGACAGTTTTGTTCAGACAAGGTAAAGTATCGGCTGACAACTCCTTTCCCCCCCCTCCCACTTCTTCAAATGAAAGTCGTGTATTTTTCGATAGTCAAACAGAATTGAATTGTGAAAAAAGGAATTATTCGGGAGTTAACAGGAGTATTCGCAGGATATTTCTGTTTGACTATAAAAATATCCTTAAAATCCTTTGGAAAATAACAGGAAGTTTTTATCTTTGCAAGAGAATTAAATATGTAATAATTACAAGTTTGGAAACAGGGATAATATGGATGCAGTAAAACGATTGCAAGACTACCACATCAAGCCTTCCGTGCAGCGAATAGCCATCATGAATTATCTGATGGAGCATCGCACGCATCCCACTGTGGATGAAATCTATACAGCGTTGTCTCCGGCCATGCCTACCTTGTCAAAAACGACGGTATATAATACCTTGAAATTACTAAGTGAACAAGGAGCCGCCAAAACGCTGACAATAGACGAGCACAATACGTGTTACGATGCAGATACCCTACCGCATAGCCATTTCCTGTGCAAACGTTGCGGAAAAATATTCGATGTGGAGGAAGACTGCAACATCAGGAAAAAAATAGATATGGAAATAAACGGTCACAATATCCAAGAAGTTCACTACTATTACAAAGGTATCTGCAAACATTGTACAGAAGAAGAACGTTTAAATGAGATAAAAAACAACTAATTCTATTAATTAAAATCTGAAAAAAATGAAAAAGTTTAGATGCACAGTCTGCGGTTATGTACATGAAGGAGACGCAGCTCCTGAAAAGTGTCCGTTGTGTAAAGCTCCGGCAAGCAAATTCGTTGAAGTGGAAGAAACTGCCGAAGGCGGTCCGCTGGTATTCGCTGATGAGCACGTTATCGGCGTAGCCAAAGGTTGCGACGATGAAATGATTAAAGACCTGAACAACCACTTCATGGGCGAATGTACCGAAGTCGGCATGTATTTGGCAATGAGTCGTCAGGCTGACCGTGAAGGCTATCCTGAAGTAGCCGAAGCCTTCAAGCGCTATGCGTGGGAAGAGGCAGAACACGCTTCCAAGTTCGCCGAACTGCTGGGCGACTGCGTATGGGACACCAAGACCAACCTCGAAAAGAGAATGAACGCCGAATCAGGCGCATGCGAAGACAAGAAACGCATCGCTACACGTGCCAAAGCACTGAATCTGGATGCCATCCACGATACAGTTCACGAAATGGCTAAGGACGAGGCCCGTCACGGAAAAGGTTTTGAAGGTTTGTACAACCGCTACTTCAAGAAGTAATCGGATAGTTCCATAAAATCAAAGAGAGGGTGCTTCAAGAGAATTTTGAAGCACCCTCTTTGTCATTTTGACTACTCTGAATAAATCTCCCGAATGATTTCCTTCGCACCATTCATCACCGCCATCTTGACATTGTCATCTGCCTTTATAGAAATAGTCATATTCTGCGACTTGCCTTTATAGCGTATGACCGCCTGAGTCAATTCATCCAGCGTCAGATTCTTCAACGTTTCAGAAAGCTGCTTGCCATCGGAACGGAGAAAAGTGACTTCTATGGGCAAAGGCACATCCGATGGAGTACGGTATTTTGCCTGATTCTTATAAATACGAGGTACTTTTTTATAAACCGCTATCGGCAACAAACTATCTGGAGCCGCATCACCATACTGCGCACGGATTTCAGCATGCACCTGCTCGTATGCCTCCTTGATTACCCGAAGAGACGAACGAACCGCAAACACTGTGGAACCATTGTCATAACGGACACACAGCTTAGGTAACTTTGACCTGTCATTCTTCTCCAACGCCTCCCGATATCTCTTTCTCAAAATATCCGCCCAGCGCAAGCGTAACTGCCTCGTGTCCTGCACTCTATCATTCCCCAACATCAGTTGGTCTTTATAATTAATGAAAAACTGCCACAAAGATTCCCACTCCCACGAATCGGCCGTCTTGCCTGGATAAGCCTCCTCCGTCTTCCGTTGGAAATACTGTTCCAGCAGTTCCCATTCGTCATAGCCGATAGAGTCTTGCACTCCCATCCCGATTGTTGTACACTCCGATTTCACCATCTGTGCTACCGTTTCCCTCACTTCCGGCTGCGCAAACGCCATCAGCGTCCCGGCAGCCACAGGCACGAACAACATTACCTTCAACCGTGCCCAACTGTTTGTTCTTCTTTTTAACATCATATTGATACGATTTTTAAGTTTACTGTGATTGAATCCGTTCGCCATAGAGTAGAGCCTTGTGCCAACAGATTTCTTCACAAGTAAAAGTTGATATTGAGTTGCATCGATGCCGTATGTAAGTACGCCGTTGTCCGCCTCAAATTCGTGCAGTTCGCGCAAATCGCGCATCAGCAGCCAGACAGCCGGATTAAACCACTGCACCACCAGCAGCACTTCCATCCACAGCAAATCCAGTGTATGCCGATAACATAAGTGCATCTGCTCGTGCAGCAAGATTTCATCGGCATAGTTATCGTAATCTTCCTGAGACAATACGATGAATTTTCCCCAACTGAAAGAAGAGATCTTCTCCGGGCAAATAATCAGCTGATATTTGCCACAATCATGCCGGGGATAGCGCCAAATCAGTTCGAACATCCGCCAAGTAGAGAATAAGAAGAAAAGAAGCAGGCAAGCCACCCCCACCATATAGAGAATTCCAAGCACTGCAATCCAAGGGAAACGTCCTGTCATCCGAACAGGATAAGCCTCCTTTTCAGCCATCTGCCGTGAGTCGGAAACCTCCATACAGAAAGCCGTTTCTCCCCTTTCGCGACTGCTCTTGCCAACCAAAGCATCATCACGCTCCTCCTCTACCAATAGATGTCTCACTGCAGAAACAGGCTGCTGCCACAACCCGCTCCCCACTCCATCCAACTCTATGAAAGGCAACACCACGCAAACCCATGTCCCCACCAACAATAAGACCCGGTTGGCACGAAACAAAGTGTCTCTTCTGAAGAATATCCGGAACAAAAAATGGAAAATCGTCAGACAGCATGCCGATTTAAGCAAATAAAACAACAAAGGTCCCATAACCACCTCTATTTATCAGTTTTCTTACTCTCTATTTTTGCAATCAATGCCTTCAATTCATCCAAAGGCATACCTTCTTCCTCAATAAATGAAGACACGACATTTACAAACGAATTATCGTAGTATTGTGCCACCACATCGTTCAGGGCAGACCGTTTGTAGGCTTTCTCTGTTACCAAAGCATAATACTGATAGGTATTCCCGTATGCTTTATAGCCTACAAAGCCTTTCTCCTCCAACCCACGAACCAATGTAGAGACAGTGTTGTAGTGAGGTTTAGGCTCTTTGTAAAAGGTCAACAATTCACGGACAAACATGGGCCCGTATTGCCAAAACACCCGCATGATTTCTTCCTCTTTCGCAGTCAATCTTTTCATAAATATATTGCATTTCATTTGTAAAACATCGCAAATATAGTAACTAATTCCAGACAAACAACTAACACAAATAGTTATTCAACTAAAAATATAAGTAGCTTAACTATTTTTATTAGTAGTTCTACCTTTCGCAACAATTCAGTTGCTTTACCTGATTGAAAGCCAATTGCATTTACCCCAAACCATATTAAACAAGAAAAGGAGAGACATCTGCCTCTCCTTCATCCATGAATTTTCTATATAAACTAAAATCATATTATTCTTTCGCCTTCGGCAAAACGGCATTCAGCACGATGTAACCTAACACTCCCGCAACAATAGTGCCTACCAACACACCGAATTTAGCCTGATTCAGCAACTCCGGATATACTCCCGCAAACGAAAGATTGGTGATGAACAAGGAAACCGTAAACCCGATGCCGCCCAAAAGGGAAATACCCGTAAGGTTTTTCCATGTCATTCCCATAGGCATCGGGATAAAACCGCTCTTGATGGAAAGCCACGTAAAAGAATAAATGCCCAAGAACTTACCCACGAGCAAACCACCAGCCACCGCAATGCTGACATCGCCAATGATGTTTCCACCACCGCTGAAGACAACTCCCGCATTGGCAAACGCAAACAAGGGAAGAATGACGAAGTTTACCGTACCATGCAGATTATCTTCCAATGACTGCAAGGGACTGATCACATAATCGGACGCGCGTTCCACCTTCTTCAAGGTCGCAATCTGATCGTTGGACAATACGATTTTGTCTGAATCGCTGACTGGGAAAGTACCGATAATCTCACGGATGCGATTGATATATTTACCCGCATCCAAACGCGGACGAGCCGGTATGACAAACGCCAGTATCACTCCTGAAATAGTGCTATGAATGCCCGACTGAAGGAACAAATACCAAATTATCAATCCGAAGAAAAGGAAGAATATCTTTTGCGTCATACCGCACTTGCCTGCATAATAGAGGAAAACATAAAGAGCCGCAGCCGCAATCAGATAACCGTAAGCCACTTCCGAACTGTAGCAAATGGCAATCACCAAGATGCCACCGATGTCATCGACCACCGCGAATGCTGTCAAGAAAACCTTTAGACTCAACGGCACCCGCTTACCCAACAGACTGAGTACTCCCAACGAGAAAGCGATATCCGTTGCCATCGGAATGGCCATACCCCTCGCTTCCGGAGAATCGAAAGGCACAATCAATGAATAAATGACAACCGGCAGCACCATACCACCACACGCTGCGATGAAAGGCAAAGCCGCCTTGCGGAACGAAGAAAGCTCACCCACCAGCAATTCACGCTTTATTTCCAATCCCACCGTCAAGAAGAAAATGGTCATCAGGCAGTCGTTAATGAATTCAATCACCGTCAGCGGATGCCCGCCATGAGAGAGCAAATTGAAATCTCCGATGCGCAGATACAATTCTTGAGCAAGAAAATCCTGATACATAGGAGCTAACGGAGAGTTGGCCAACACGGCAGCCACAATAGCCGTCAGAAACAACAGGACACTTGCCATGATATTCACTGACGCAAAACTTTTCACGGAACGCAATCTAACCATAATCATATTTTTTTAAAGATATACTTATACTACTGTCAATCCAGTTTCAGCACCGCCAAGAAAGCCTTCTGCGGCACTTCCACATTACCAATCTGCTTCATCCGCTTCTTGCCTCGCTTCTGCTTCTCGAGCAACTTGCGCTTACGGCTCACGTCACCACCATAACACTTCGCCGTCACATCCTTACGGACCGCCTTAATCGTCTCGCGAGCAATAATCTTCGCACCGATGGCCGCCTGAATAGCGATTTCAAACTGCTGACGGGGAATCAGGTCCTTCAACTTCTCACACATCCGGCGTCCCAAGTCATAAGCGTTGTCGAAATGCGTCAATGTAGAGAGGGCATCTACCGGCTCACCGTTCAACAGAATATCCAGCTTCACCAGTTTGGAAGGACGGAAACCATTGGGATGATAGTCGAAAGAAGCGTATCCTTTGGAGATACTCTTCAATTTGTCATAGAAGTCGATAACGATTTCTCCCAACGGCATATCATAATATATCTCCACACGGTTACCGGAGATATACTCCTGTTTCACCAACTCACCGCGCTTGCCTAAGCAGAGGGTCATGATAGGACCGATGTAATCGGTGGCGGTAATCACCGAAGCACGGATATAAGGCTCTTCAATGCGATCTATCAACGTAGGATCAGGCATGCTTCCCGGATTATGCACCTCTATCATTTTCCCCTGTTTATCATAAATATTATAAGAAACATTGGGTACCGTTGTAATTACATTCATATCGAACTCACGGTCCAGACGCTCTTGCACAATCTCCATGTGAAGCAATCCCAAGAATCCGCAACGGAAACCGAAGCCCAGAGCCAACGATGATTCTGGTTGGAAGGTCAGTGAAGCATCGTTCAACTGAAGTTTCTCCAACGAAGCACGCAAATCTTCAAAGTCCTCCGCCTCAATGGGGTAAACGCCGGCAAACACCATCGGCTTCACCTCTTCAAAGCCCGCGATAGCCTCCTTACAAGGACGTGCGATGTGCGTAATCGTGTCGCCCACCTTCACTTCCCTGGAAGTCTTGATGCCTGAAATAATATACCCTACATCACCGGTCCGCAACTCCTGACGAGGTATCATATCCATCTTAAGTACACCTATCTCGTCCGCATCATACTCCTTACCCGTATTGAAAAATTTCACCTTATCCCCCTTGCGGATGACTCCGTTCACAATCTTGAAATAAGCGATAATCCCCCGAAAGGAGTTGAATACAGAGTCAAAAATCAATGCTTGTAGCGGCGCTTCTTCATCTCCCACCGGATGGGGAATACGTTCGATGACCGCCGCCAATATTTCTTCCACTCCCATACCCGTCTTACCGGAAGCACGGATAATTTCCTCACGCTTGCATCCTAGCAGTTCCACAATCTCATCCTCCACTTCATCAGGGTTGGCACTCGCCATGTCACACTTGTTGATAACCGGAATAATCTCCAAGTCATGCTCGATAGCCATATAAAGATTGGAAATGGTCTGTGCCTGCACACCCTGCGACGCATCCACAATGAGCAAGGCTCCTTCACAAGCCGCAATGGAACGCGACACTTCGTACGAGAAGTCCACGTGTCCCGGTGTATCAATCAGGTTCAGGATATATTTCTCACCTTTATAGGTGTATTCCATTTGTATGGCGTGGCTTTTGATGGTAATGCCCCTCTCCTTCTCAAGCTCCATATCGTCCAACATCTGTCCTTCTGTCACTTGTATGGTATGGGTAAATTCCAATAAGCGGTCTGCCAAAGTCGATTTACCATGGTCGATATGGGCTATGATGCAAAAATTACGTATCTTATTCATTGTTAATCAGAATCTTTTATTTAGGTTCGCAAAGATAGTGAAAATAGGACAAATAAAAAAGATGCGTTGATAACATATTCATGTACCAACGCATCTTTTTATGACATACTAAGTTATCTCTCGCTTAATTCAGCTTTACGAACAATTCGCCTTCTACCTCAGAAGTGGAAATTTTGTCCTCTCTCAGCAACCAGCCCATTCCAAGGAAAAAATCCTTGTCAATCAATTTAGTCGCTTTCTTAATTTGCTTGTGAGTCAAGCCATCTGTGCCATTCAGTGCATTCCAAATCTGTCCTGCAACTTTTCCAGCCTTTTCTTTTAACATTTCTATTTGCTTTTAGTTCAACGTCACCGCCACCGCCAAGCAAAGGAGGTGTCAGCGTTTTTATTTCGTTGCAAAGATAAGCAATTTTATGTTATACAACATATTATTAAATATCTTTTTCTATCCAAGAGACCGAATAAGTTCTATTTTCTTACTCTTGCCGTGCCTTTTTCAAATAATCGGCCCATATTCGCGCAGCCTCCTCTACCATTCGGACACACGGACGTTTGGCATAATACTGCTCCGTCCGTGCTTCGGGAACGGAAGAGCCTTCCGCTTTTTTCAATCCCAATAATTCAGCACACACCATCGAGCCGTTTCTTTTCTCAAACTCAGCCGCCAACTCCTGTACCAACGCATAGTTTGCAGCCTTTCCTGCACGGTCGCTTCCCTCCACGGCACATTTTTCCAATCCCGCCAGCAAAAACATGCCGCATGCGGCACCACACGTCTGGCGCATCCGTCCGATGCCTCCGCCAAAAGACGCCGATATACGGAACGCTTGTTCTTCCGTAAATCCATACATATCGGCAAAAGCCCCCACAACCGATTGGGAACAATTATAACCGCTCTTGAAAAGCGCTACCGCCTTCTCTACTCTATCTTCCAATTCCATACTCTGTTTTTCTTATCGGTTCAAGTTTCATATATCTTTGACATACTGTCAGTAAACCAATGGACGGACATACATTTCTTATCTCATGCTTCTTCGACATCCTGTATGATTTACAATAACGTTCATCGGCGAATTTACATATTAATACTTACATGACCAAACATATAAAAGACATATACGGAGCACGGCACTTTATTTAAAGAAGACCCGTTGGCGGAATTAATTTGCCAAACAACTTCCCCGACTTTTCTTAACACACTGATTATCAGATATTGAAAAATGAGTTGACAAACACTTGTGTTCAACATGACAAACACTTGTGTTCAAGCTGACAGACACAAGTGTTTGAGACGACAGATGCAGGTGTCTGTCAAGCAGGGGAATAAGAGGAATTGCAGAAGTTATTTCCTTGTTGATTTAATTCTGCCAACAGGTAAGAAATTATTCAGGAATTATCAGCCCACCACTAAACTGCCGACACCAGCAACATCACATTCAGCACCGTGACAACAATTGCGATGGCATAAAGCACAAATGTGCTCCATTTGCTGTTCACATACTGCCCCATCACCTTGCGCGAGGAGGTAAGCCCCACTTGCAGGAACACCGTAAAGGGCAACTGGATGCTCAGCATCGTCTGCGAAATGAGCAGTCCCTTGAAGGGGTCGCCAATAAAGAATATCAGTAGCAGCGCAATTCCCAACGAAAGTATCACCCCCGCCTGCGAATGACTATCCTTGATATGATAGGACTCCCCGAAAATACCGGCAAAAATAGAACCTGCCGCCATACCGCTGGTAATGGTGGAAGAGATGCCCGCCATCAGCAACGCCAATGCAAAGACAGCCGCCGCTCCCCCTCCAAGCAAAGGTTCCAGCAAGGATTTCGCCTGTTGCAATTCCTCCACCGGAATCCCCTCCTTAAAGAAGGTGGCCGCAGCCAACAATATCATGGCACTGTTAATAGCCCATCCCACAACCATGGAAAACAGCGTATCAAACAGCTCATACTTCAGCACCTTACGGATGGAGGCATCGTCTTTTTTATTATACTCATGACTCTGTATCACTTCCGAATGGAGAAAAAGGTTGTGCGGCATCACAACTGCCCCAAGCACACTCATTATTATCAGCATGCTTCCCTGCTGGAACGAAGGTGTCACCCATCCCCGTGCCGCCAACGGCCAATCTATCTTCACCAGAAACAGCTCATAGATAAACGAAAGACCGATGACCGACACAAACGCAATGATGGCACGCTCAATCTTCTTATAAGAATTGGTGAACAGCAGGATAAGAACAAACACCGTAGTCAGCACGGAACCCCATGCAACAGACAGTCCGAACAGCATCTGCAAAGCAATGGCACCACCCAATATCTCCGCTAACGACGTAGAGATGGAAGCAAGCACCGCCGTACCCAATATAGGCCTCGACACCCAAGAGGGCGTATATTTAGTAGCCGCTTCAGACAAACATAAACCGGTCACAATGCCCAAATGCGCCACATTATGCTGCAACACAATCAGCATCATAGTGGATAGCGTCACCACCCACAGCAACGAATAGCCAAATTCAGAGCCCGCAGCAAAATTGGAAGCCCAGTTCCCCGGATCGATAAAACCCACCGTCACCAACAGACCGGGGCCAATGTACCTGAAAACATCCAGCCCGTCCAAATAACGCTTGTGGTCTCGCCGCCTCAAGTCTTTCAGAAGATTTTTCATGATGATTCTTTGTTTTCTGCTTGCACTGACAACAAATCAAACCGGCCTTATGTTCAAGATAAGACATAAAGATATAAATCAGGCACGGATAGCAGGACTACACCGATTTTTCTTTTCTTGAATCCGTGTATTCCATGCAATCCGTGCCTCTAAAAGAAAACCCTGCAAGAGGTCCTTAATACCCCATCTCGTGCAAAGCCTTGCACAATTGGTCGGGACAGGAAGTGGGACGCCCGCCGCAACGGATTCCCTCCAGACGGGCAAGCACCGTTTCCACCGGCATGTCCTTCACCAGGTGAGAGATTCCCTGCAGGTTTCCATTACATCCTCCCCAAAACGCCACTTTCTTCACAATTCCATCTTCCACATCAAGTTCGATGTTAGTGCTGCATGTCCCTTGAGTCTTATATGTATATGTCATTATTCTGCGCTTTCTTCCGGTTTCATGTTGGTATAAACCGTCTGCACATCATCAAACTCTTCCAGACGTTCTACCATCTTGTCGATCGTTTCGCGTTGTTCGGGGGTTACGTCCTTCAAATCGTTAGGGATGTAAGTGAACTCACCGCCGACATCTTCAAAACCACACTCTTCCAAATGTTTCTGAATGGCGGCATAGCTCTTCGGGTCACCATAGATAGTGATGGTGCCCTCTTCTTCATCCTCTTCAAAGTCTTCCTCTACGTCATAATCAATCAAGTCAAGAATGAGTTCTTCCATATCGGTGTCTTCTTTCTTCTTGAAAGTGAACACACATTTGTGGTCGAACAGGAATGCCAACGAACCCATGGTTCCCAGATTTCCACCGAACTTATTGAAAACAGAACGCACATCCGCTACCGTACGGGTAGAGTTGTCAGTCAACGTATCTACAAACACAGCCACACCGTGAGGACCGTAACCCTCGTATGTCATGCTCTTATAGTCGCTCTGATCCTTACCCATCGCATTCTTGATGGCACGTTCAATATTATCCTTCGGCATGTTTTCACGCTTACAAGTAGCGATAACCGAACGCAACGTCGGATTGTTCTCCGGTTCCGGACCACCAGCCTTTACTGCGATAGCAATCTGTTTACCCAGTCTCGTAAAGGTCTTAGCCATGTGACCCCATCTTTTCAATTTGGCAGCTTTTCTATATTCAAACGCTCTTCCCATTGGAACTAAAATATTTATGATTTATGATTTTAGATTTATGATTTCAAATTTCAGATTTATGATTTCAACTATTTGAAGTATGCCTTCACACCGCACAGCAAATCATAAATCTGAAATCTAAAAATCTTCTCATCTCAGTTTCGCACCCAGCTTGTTCTCCAGGTTAGCGACCAACTTCGACATGATTTTGTCAATTTGCTTATCATTCAGTGTCGCAGTCTCATCCTGCAACAGGAAGCTGACTGCATAGCTCTTCTTTCCAGCTTCCAGGTTCTTCCCTTCGTAAACGTCAAACAGCTCTACGTTCTTCAGCAGTTTCTTTTCTGTTTCGTAGGCTATTTTCTCTATCTCGGCAAACTGCACTTTCTTGTCGAGCAACAATGCCAAATCACGTTTTACGGCAGGGAATTTAGAGATTTCCTTATAGCTGATCTTCACATTCTTGATAGCCTTCAGCAGTTCTTTCCAACTCAAATCGGCATAATACACTTCGTTGTCGATATCAAAAGCCTTCAACAATTTCTTCGTTATTACACCGAAAGTGGCCAAGCGCTTTCCGCCCCTTGTCTGCACGGAAAGTCCGGCAGCATAAATATCATCGGTCAGATTGCCGACAACCAAATCGTGCATCTTCAAGCCCAGACGGGTAAAGATATTCTCCACGTATGCCTTCAACTCATATACCGTGCTGTTTTCATCAGGATGTGCCCACGAATTCGCTACTTTTTTACCGGTCACCCACAAGCCTAGATGGAGTTCTTCGGAATAGGCAGCCAGCGGTTTTTCGGGATTCTTCCTCTCCTCGTCATATCGGTAGCAGTTGCCATATTCAAAGAACTTCAAGTCGGCATTCTTGCGGTTGGCATTGTGCGAAATGCTTTCCAATCCACCGAACAGCAACGACTGACGCATCGCGTTCAAGTCCGCACTCAACGGATTCATCAACATCACCAGATTCTTTGAAGGATAGGATTCCAAGTTGTCGTAATAGGCGGCACGTGTCAACGAATTGTTCAAAATCTCATTGAAACCGCAACCCACCAATTGTTCGGCAACCAAATTCTGCAACTTGTTCGATTTATCGTATTCGCCCTTTGTGGTCAGACAAGACTTCAGTGCAGTGGGAATCTCCACATTATTATATCCATAGATGCGCAAGATATCTTCTATCACGTCGCAATCGCGCTGCACGTCCACCCGATAAGGAGGAACATCCAATGTCAGTCCTTCGGCTGTTTCGTTCACAATCTTCATTTCCAGACTGGTCACGATACGCTTGATGGCATCCACAGGAATCACTTTACCAATCAGCGCATGCACCTTCTCGTATGAAAGTTCCACCCTGAAGTCTTTAGCAGGTGCTGCGCACACATCTTTTATTTCGGAAGAAATAGTACCTCCGGCAAGTTCCTTCACCATCAAAGCGGCAAGCTTTAGGCAATAGATTGCGCCATTCGGATCAATTCCTCTTTCAAAACGGAAAGAAGCATCGGTGTTCAGTCCGTGGCGACGGGCGGTCTTACGCACCCACGTCGGATGGAAATAGGCACTCTCCAGGAACACATCCTTCGTGTTTTCCGTTGAGCCGGAATCCAATCCGCCGAACACACCGGCAATGCACATAGCCTCTTCTTTGTTGCAAATCATCAGGTCACGTTCGTTCAACTTGCGTTCCACACCGTCAAGGGTCACGAACGGTGTTCCTTCCGGCAGGGTCTTCACCACCACTTCACCACCTTTAATTTTATCGGCATCGAAGCAGTGCAGCGGTTGACCAAAAGCATGTACGATGTAGTTGGTAATATCCACTACATTATTAATAGGACGCAGGCCGATAAGACGCAACTTGTTCTGCAGCCACTCCGGACTCTCCTTCACCGTCACACCTCTCACCGTGACACCGGCATACCGGGGACACGCCTCGCCGTTCTCCACGGTCACATTGATATCCAACTCATGGTTTTCTACCGCAAAAGCATCCACTGACGGTTTCTTCAAAGCGGTCTGCTTGCCGTTTTGTACCAAGTAGGCATACAAATCACGTGCCACCCCATAGTGCGAGCAAGCATCGGCACGGTTGGGGGTGATATCCACCTCCAGCACATAGTCGCTCTTGATGTTATAATAATCTTTGGCAAGCGTACCCGGAACAGCAGTGTCAGGCAACACAATGATACCCGCATGGTCTGTACCGATACCAATCTCGTCTTCGGCACAAATCATACCGACAGATTCCACACCGCGAAGTTTCGATTTCTTGATGGTAAAACATTCGTCACCGTCATACAATTTCGTACCCAACGTAGCAACCACCACTTTCTGTCCGGCAGCCACGTTCGGAGCGCCGCATACTATCTGCACGGGGTCGCCCTGTCCCAGATTAACGGTCGTCACGTGCATGTGGTCAGAATTCGGATGAGGTTCGCAAGTCAGCACCTCGCCGATGACCAGTCCTTCCAGTCCGCCTTTGATGCTCTGCACTTCCTCCACACTGCCTGTTTCCAATCCGATGGAGGTCAATGCCGCAGCGACTTCATCCGGTGTCAGGTCGAAATCAACATACTCTTTCAACCAATTATAAGAGATATTCATATCGTTATTTTTTTATTGTTTTCAAAAGTGACCCGCAAAGTTAATAAGATTTTCTAGTAGAAAAGGGAAAAGATCCAAGAAATCTTTGATTTGATGGATTCTTTTCCCTTTTCCAACTATTCCTGCCTGAATTTACTTTAATACATTCATTGCATTCGCCCCCAACGCTCCCAATATGGCAGAAGCGACGGCTATCACTACTTTCAAAATTTTATCCAAAACGTTTTTTTTCATAGATTTTCTCTTTTCCATTAAATAAAGTGCAGTTTTATCCCAAAGGATTATCTCCGGCATCCCCATTGTCGCCGTCGCCCGTGTTTCCATCGTTATCGGCATCATCCGCCTCTTCCGTTACTATTCCCGTCCACTTTTCGAACTCCGCTCCCTGAGTCAGGGCACGCGTGGTGCCGATAGCGGCCGGGCGCGTATATTCAGGCGTAAACTGACAGCGCAAGGCCGTCACTTGATTGGGATTCACCTCTTCAGGAGTCGCCACCCCTTTGCCTCGCGTACGGGCCTTCATGGTGAATGTCCCCAACCCGTCCAGTCTCACCGACCGGCTGTTCAACAACTGGCTGCGCATCACCGTCATCAAGTTGCGAATCACGTTGTGCACATCACCCGGTGTCAGCGAAGACTTTTCGGCAATCATCTCGCCCAACTGTTGTACATCCACTGCTCTTCCCACCTTTTTCAGGCTCAGGTGCCAAAGTTTCTCCCCTTTCTTCGTCGCCAAAGACGACTGTCTTGCATAATAAAATAAAGGCATACTCTCTTTCTCCTTTTACATTTTTGGTTCAACATTAATTTTATTCGTTTCGTTGATCAACACTGCAAAGGTGCGGATAGATATGCACATAAACAAAGAAAACAACCCCGCTGGAGCTGTTTTCTCAGAAAATTATATAAACAACTAATTTACAATTAGATTAAAAAAAATGCGCAAGTCTGCCATATCACCGCATTTATATATCATTATAATGATAGTTATATCGTTATTCAC
>NZ_JAICZW010000093.1 GCF_029057325.1 Bacteroides sp.
CCCCCCCCCCCCCCCCTGTTTTTTTTACTCATCCGCCCCCCACCGACACCTACACACCACTCGTCGTCGCCAGCGCCCGAGGTGTAAAAGAGCCCGGCGGGGCCGGGGCCGAGGCGGCAGGGGTTGCAAGGGCTACTGCAGGGGCTTCTTTCACACTATTGGGGCTACTCCTCCTTCCGGGGCATCCAGCAAGAGATTATCGAGAGCATCAGTGCGGGCAAGGACACGTTGGGACTTATGCCCACGGGAGGCGGCAAATCCATCACCTTCCAAGTGCCCGCATTGGCTCAAGAAGGATTGTGCCTGGTCATCACTCCCCTGATTGCCCTCATGAAAGACCAGGTGCAGAACCTGAAGAAACGGGGCATCAAGGCACTTGCCATCTATTCGGGCATGAGCCGGCAAGACATCGTCGTCACATTGGAGAACTGCATCTTCGGCAACTACAAGTTCCTCTACATATCGCCCGAACGGCTTGATACCGACATCTTCCGCATCAAATTGCAGAAGATGAAAATCAGCATGATTACGGTGGACGAGAGTCACTGCATCTCGCAATGGGGATACGACTTCCGACCCGCCTACCTGAAGATAGCGGAGATACGCGAACTGCTGCCCGGCGTACCCATGCTGGCACTGACCGCCACCGCCACGCCGGAGGTGGTAGAGGACATCCAGACCCGCCTGCTCTTCCGCCAGCAGAATGTGTTCCGCATGAGCTTCGAACGCAAGAACCTTGCCTACATCGTCCGTAAGACGGATAACAAGACAGGCGAACTGCTGCACATACTGCGCCGTATGCCCGGCAGCGCCATCATCTACGTGCGCAACCGCCGGCGAACAAAAGAAATCACCGAACTGCTGCAGAACGAGGGCATCACCGCCGACTTCTACCATGCCGGACTGGACAACGCCACCAAAGACATCCGCCAACAACGCTGGCAGACGGGTGAAAGCCGCGTGATGGTGGCCACCAACGCCTTCGGCATGGGGATAGACAAGCCGGATGTGCGGATTGTACTCCACCTGGACCTCCCCGACTCCATCGAAGCCTACTTCCAAGAAGCCGGACGTGCCGGACGGGACGGACAAAAGGCGTATGCCGTCATCCTGTATGCCAAATCGGACCGGGCAACCCTGCACAAGCGCATTCCCGACACTTTTCCGGAAAAAGAGTATATAAAAAAAGTGTACGAGCATCTGCAATACTACTACCAGATGGCGATGGGAGACGGCCTGGGCTGTGTGCGCGAGTTCAACATCAAGGACTTCTGCTGGAAATTCGAGCATTTCCCCGTTCCGGTGGACAGTGCCCTGAAGATTCTGACGCAAGCAGGATATCTGGAATATACCGACGAACAGGACAACGCTTCCCGGCTGCTGTTCACCTGCCGAAGAGACGAGCTCTACAAACTGAGGGAGATGGGCGAAGAGATGGACAAACTCATCCAAGTGGTGCTGCGCACCTACACCGGGGTATTCACGGACTACGCCTTCATCAGCGAAGATGCATTGGCGGTGCGCAGCGGACTTACCCGCCGGCAAGTCTATGAGCAACTCATCCAACTGGCAAAAATGCGCATCGTCAGCTATATTCCACACAAAAAGACACCTTACATAATATACACGCGCGCGAGGGTGGAGACACAACACCTGCAAATACCTTCCACCATTTACGAAGAGCGCAAAGAGCGATATGAGAAACGCCTCAACGCCATGCTGGACTACGTCGGCAACGACACCGTATGCCGCAGCCGCCTGTTGCTTCACTACTTCGGAGAAAAGAACGAACACAATTGCGGACAGTGCGACACCTGCATCAGTCTGCGAAAGAGCGCCCAAGGCACCGGTGCCCCGAGTGAAAAAGAGCTGTCGCAAAAGATTCTACAAACCTTGAGCGAATCTTCCATGCTCCCTTCCGCATTGGCAGAAGCGATACCTGCCGATAAAGAAGCCCTCGCTCGCACCTTGCGCCGGCTGCTGGACGAAGGCAACATAATTACCACTGACGGAATACTGCAAATCAAAAAATAAATCACTATTTTTGCCGTTGGAAAAGAATGACTTGTCACTGAAAAAGAAATGCCTATCAGCCCTTGTCCGCCTTTTCCCCCTTTAATTTTCAATTTTCAATTCTTAATTTTCAATTAACCTATGGGATTCTTTAAATCTTTCTTCTCCGGAAAACCGGCAAACCCGGCAGACGAGAAACAAAAAAACGAACAGAAGAATTTTGAGATATTCAAGTACGACGGCATGCGTGCCCAGCGTATGGGCCGTGCGGATTATGCCATCAAATGCTTCACGGAAGCCCTTGCCATTCAAGAAGACTTTGAGACCATGAGCTACCTGGCACAAGTATATATCCAAACCAACCAACCGGAGGAAGCGCGCAAGCTACTGGAGCGCATGACCGAAATAGAGCCGACACACACCGCCACTTACCTCCAGCTCGCCAACGTATGCTACATGCAGGAAGATTATCCTGCCATGGCGGAAAGCGCCAAGAAAGCCATCGGAATAGAAGAAGGAAACGCCATAGCCCACTATCTGCTTGCCAAGGCCGACAACGGACAGGGAGACGGCCTGATGTGCATCGCCCACCTCACCAAGGCCATCGTGCTGAAAGACGACTTCCTCGAAGCCCGCCTGCTTCGCGCCGAAGCACTGGTACAAATGCGGCAATACAAGGATGCCACGGAAGACATCGACGCCATCCTGGCGCAAAACCCGGAAGAAGAGAGCGCCCTCCTGCTTCGCGGAAAGATAGCGGAAGCCGCCGGCGAAACGGAAAAAGCCGAAGCCGACTATCGGAATGTGACGGAGCTGAATCCCTTCAACGAACAGGCGTTCCTCTGCTTAGGCCTGCTCTACATCTCACGGAAGCAACTGGACGAAGCCATCGAACTCTTTACCGAAGCCATCGAACTGAATCCCGGCTTCGCGCAGGCCTACCACGAACGCGGACGCGCCAAACTGCTGAACGGCGACAAGGAAGGCTCCATGGAAGACATGAAGAAAGGGCTGGAACTGAATCCCAAAGAAATTCAGCGTTTCGACGGGCAATACGACAACCGGCCGGGCGGAAACCAAACAGACATCTTAGGATTGTAATCAAAAAAACACCTATCACCAACATCCATGAAACAAATTCTTTTTTCACTACTGCTCTTTATGGCATCCGTTGCCACCTTCGCACAGAAGGTGAACATACTTTCCTACAATGTACACAACTGCATCGGACTGGACGGACAACGGGATTACCAACGTATAGCCACGGTCATCCTGCAAGCCAACCCCGACGTGGTCGCCATCCAAGAAGTAGATAGCGCCACCACCCGCAACGGAGGCGTTTATGCCCTGGGCGAATTGGCAAAGCATACTCAAATGCACGGTATATTTGGAGCCGCCATCCCCTACCAGGGTGGGAGCTACGGCATAGGGATCCTCTCTAAAGAGAAACCGATGCAATATAAAATCATCCCGATGCCCGGCAGAGAAGAAAAGCGTGCCTTGATTGTCGCCGAATTCGAAGAGTATGTGTTCTGCGCCACGCACCAGTCCCTCACACCCGAGGACCAGGAATTGTCCGTTCCTCTGATAGTGGAAGCATTGAAAGACATCCGCAAACCTATATTCATGGCCGGAGACATGAACTCACTCCCTACAGACAAGCCCCAGCAGATGCTTGCCGGGCACTTCACAACACTGAGTGACACCGCCGCCTTCACCTTCCCGGCTGACAAACCGGAGCAGTGCATCGACTACATCTATGCCTACTCCCGCAACAACCATCAATTTAAAGTAAAGAAACAGAAGGTAATAGCCGAAACGGCAGCTTCCGACCATCGCCCGGTTCTGGTAAAGGTACAGAGCAAAAAAAAGAAGTAGAGGGAGCTATTTAAGAGAAGGAGTTATTGGGAGTTGGAAGCCATAACTCCCCCAGGCTGTCCGCGAACTTCCATTATGCTTTCTTTTAGGCACGGATTACACGAATCTCACGGATTTTTTCTTTGCTTGAACCGTGAAATCCGTGTAATTCCGTGCCTAAAATCAGAACAACATGTAAACAGCAACCAGTTTTTTTCTGACAACCTCCCCCAAAAAAGCTTTGTAAAAAAAACAAGCTTTTTTATTTGTATTTAAAAGAAAAGCATTACTTTTGCCACATAATTCAAAAGAAACAGAGAATATAAGTATGAACCAGTTTACTTACGCATATTACTTCTTTTTTTACTTTTACTTTAGCCGGAAAGTAGAGCGGGAGTTTGTATGTGTCAAGTGACAGTGATGCTTAAGAACTGAGTAAGAAAACAAGCAATATACTAAAATCCCGCTCCTATGTATGGAGGCGGGATTTTTTTATGGAACATAACCAAGACGAAGAAGAATGAAAAAGGTAGCTATTCAAGGAACATTAGGCTCGTATCATGACATTGCGGCGCACAAGTATTTTGAAGAAGAAGGGATAGAGCTAATCTGCTGCGCAAGCTTCGAAGAGGTGTTCGAAGCCGTCAAGAAAGAGAGCCAGACCATCGGCATGTTGGCCATAGAAAACACCATCGCAGGCAGCCTGCTGCACAACAACGAGTTGCTGCGGCAGAGCGGCACACAGATTGTAGGCGAATACAAGCTACGCATCTCACACAGTTTTGTTTGTCTGCCCGACGAGGATTGGGCCGACATCACCGAAGTCAACTCCCACCCCATCGCCCTGATGCAGTGCCGCGAATTCCTCGGCCGACATCCCCAAATCAAAGTCGTGGAGGGCGAGGACACCGCCCTGAGCGCCGAAATCATCAAGAAGGAGAATCTGAAAGGACATGCCGCCATCTGCTCCAAAGCCGCCGCCGAACGCTACGGCATGAAGGTGTTGCAAGAGGGCATCGAGACCAACAAGCACAACTTCACCCGCTTCCTGGTAGTGGCCGACCCCTGGCAGGCGGACGAGCTGAACCGTCATCGGAACAAGGAGGTGAACAAGGCAAGCATGGTCTTCACACTGCCTCACACCGAAGGAAGCCTCTCGCAAGTGCTCTCCATCCTCTCCTTCTACCGCATCAACCTGACAAAGATTCAGTCGCTGCCCATCATCGGACGGGAATGGGAATACCAATTCTACGTGGATGTCGTCTTCGACAACGTACTGAGATATAAACAATCCATCACGGCCATCACCCCGCTGACCAAACAACTGAAAATATTAGGAGAATATGAAGAATACAGAACAAATCTTTAAAGGAATAGCTCCCGCCGACCGTCTGGCAAGCGTGAGCGAATACTATTTCTCGAAGAAACTGAAAGAGGTGGCGAAAATGAACGCCGAAGGAATGGACGTCATCAGCCTGGGCATCGGAAGCCCCGACATGCCGCCTTCCGAAGAGACCGTACGCACCCTTTGCGAAGCTGCCCAAAACCCTGACGGACACGGCTACATGCCCTACGTCGGCATTCCCGAGCTGCGCCGCGGCTTTGCCGCCTGGTACAAGAAGTGGTACGACGTGGACCTGGACCCCAACACAGAGATACAGCCGCTCATCGGTTCCAAAGAAGGCATCCTGCACGTCACGCTGGCCTTCGTCAATCCCGGCGAACAGGTGCTGGTGCCCAATCCCGGCTACCCCACCTACACCTCGCTGAGCAAGATACTGGGCGCAGAGGTGGTGAACTACAACCTGAAAGAGGAGAACGGCTGGATGCCCGACTTCGACGAACTGGAGCAGATGGATCTGAGCCGCGTGAAGCTGATGTGGACCAACTATCCCAACATGCCCACCGGAGCCAACGCCACCCCGGAGCTCTACCGGAAGCTGGTGGACTTCGCCCGCCGCAAAGGCATCGTCATCGTCAACGACAACCCCTACAGCTTCATCCTGAACGAACATCCCCTCAGCATCCTCAGCGTACCGGGAGCCAAAGAGTGCTGCATCGAGTTCAACTCCATGAGCAAGAGCCACAACATGCCGGGCTGGCGCATCGGCATGCTCGCCTCCAACGCCGACTTCGTGCAATGGATTCTGAAAGTGAAGAGCAACATCGACAGCGGCATGTTCCGCGCCATGCAGCTTGCAGCCGCCACCGCCCTCGAAGCCGGGCAGGATTGGTACGACGGCAACAACCACAACTACTGCAATCGCCGCCGCCTTGCCGGTGAAATCATGCACACCTTAGGATGCACCTACGACGAGAAGCAGGTAGGCATGTTCCTCTGGGGCCGGATCCCCGACAGCTGTGCCGACGTAGAAGAGCTGACCGAACGGGTGCTGCACGAAGCCCGTGTCTTCATCACCCCCGGCTTCATCTTCGGAAGCAACGGAAAGCGCTACATCCGCATCTCCCTCTGCTGCAAGGACGACAAACTCGCAGAGGCGCTGAGAAGAATAAAGGAGGTAGAGGGAATTTAGAAGGAGTTAGAGGGAGTTAGAAGCCAATAGTTCTGCTTACACAAGTCGGAGTATTGGCCTTTAACTCCTTCTAACTCCCGAATAACTCCCGATAACTCCCTAAAAAAAATAAACATTATAAACTAAATATATGGAACTTGAATTAGAACCCATCAAACTGCAAGGCATCGAAGACAAACGCCCACTGGTGATTGCCGGCCCTTGCAGCGCCGAGACCGAAGAACAGGTAATGAACACCGCCAAGCAACTGGCAGATAAAGGAATCAAGTTGTTCCGTGCCGGCATCTGGAAACCGCGCACCAAGCCGGGAGGCTTCGAAGGCATCGGCGTGGAAGGCCTTGCCTGGCTGAAAAACGTGAAAAAGGAGACCGGCATGTATGTCACCACCGAAGTGGCCACCGCCAAACACGTCTATGAATGCCTGAAAGCAGGCATAGACCTGCTATGGATTGGCGCACGCACCACCGCCAACCCCTTTGCCATGCAGGAGATTGCCGATGCCCTGAAGGGTGTTGACATCCCGGTACTGGTGAAAAACCCCGTAAACCCCGACCTGGAACTGTGGATTGGCGCACTGGAGCGCATCAACAATGCCGGACTGAAACGTCTGGGTGCCATTCACCGGGGCTTCAGCAGCTACGACAAGAAGCTCTACCGCAACCTGCCCCAGTGGCACATCCCCATCGAGCTGCGCCGTCGCATCCCCAACCTGCCCATCCTCTGCGACCCCAGCCACATCGGCGGAAAACGCGAACTGGTTGCCCCGCTCTGCCAGCAAGCCATGGACCTGAACTTCGACGGACTGATTGTAGAAAGCCACTGCAATCCGGAACGTGCCTGGAGCGACGCCGCACAGCAAGTCACTCCGGACGTATTGGACTACATCCTCAACCTGCTCGTCATCCGCAAAGAGACACAGACCACCGAAAACCTCAACGAACTGCGCAAACAGATTGACGAGTGCGACAACAACCTCATTCAGGAACTGGCCAGACGGATGCGCGTGGCACGCGAAATAGGCACCTACAAGAAGGAGCACAGCATGACCATCCTGCAAACCGGACGCTACAACGAAATTCTGGAAAAGCGTGGCTCGCAAGGCGCCCTCTGCGGCATGGATGCTGAATTCATCAAGAAAGTGTTCGAAGCCATACACGAAGAGAGCGTGAGACAACAGATGGAGATTATTAATAAGAATTAAAAAATTGAGAATTGAGAATTGAGAAATAACAGTTCCCTCTTCATGCTTTGTGCGGCACTGCTATTTCTCAATTCTCAATTCTCAATTCTCAATTTAAGAATCATGCGAATATTAATCCTCGGAGCCGGAAAGATGGGCTCCTTTTTTACAGATGTGCTGAGTTTCCAGCACGAAACAGCCGTGTTCGACGTCAACCCACACCAGCTGCGGTTCGTTTACAACACCTACCGCTTCACCACACTGGACGAAATCAAGGAATTTGAACCGGAACTGGTCATCAACGCCGCTACGGTGAAATATACCTTAGAAGCCTTCCGCCAGGTGCTGCCCGCGCTGCCCAAAGACTGCATCATCAGCGATATCGCCTCGGTGAAGACCGGACTGAAGAAATTCTACGAAGAGAGCGGCTTCCGCTACGTCTCCACCCACCCCATGTTCGGC
>NZ_JAICZW010000094.1 GCF_029057325.1 Bacteroides sp.
CATCTACTTCCTGACCCGCATGCCCAGTCCGAAAATCATCTTCCAAGCCTTTACGGACATAAAACCCAACCTGATTGTAGCGGTTCCGCTGATTATCGAAAAAATTATAAAGAAAAGCGTGCTGCCCAAATTGGAAACCACGACCATGAAACTATTGCTGAAAGTGCCCATCATCAACGACAAGATCAAGGCGACTATCCGCGAGCAAATGATACAGGCTTTCGGTGGTAACTTTGCAGAAATCATTGTGGGTGGAGCCGCTTTCAACCAAGAGGTGGAACAGTTCCTCAAATCGACAGACTTCCCCTATACCGTGGGTTATGGAATGACGGAATGCGGTCCCATCATCTGCTACGAAGATTGGAGCCGCCTCAAGTTAGGTTCTTGCGGAAAAGCCGCACCACGCATGGAGGTGAAGATACTTTCGCCTGACCCCGAAAACATTCCGGGAGAAATTGTCTGCCGCGGTCCCAATGTAATGTTAGGTTATTATAAGAATGAGGAAGCTACCCAACAGATATTGGATAAGGACGGCTGGCTGCATACCGGCGACCTTGCCCTGATGGATGCGGAAGGAAACGTCACCATCAAGGGACGCAGCAAGAACATGTTGCTGGGTGCAAGCGGGCAGAACATCTACCCTGAAGAAATCGAAGACAAGCTGAACAATATGCCGTATGTTTCTGAAAGCATCATCGTGCAGCAGAATGAAAAGCTGGTCGGTCTGGTCTATCCCGACTTCGATGACGCCTTTGCGCACGGATTGACCAACAGCGACATCGAACGCGTGATGGAAGAGAACCGCGTGGCACTCAATGCCGAACTGCCTGCATACAGCCAGATTTCCAAGATGAAAATATATCCTGAGGAGTTTGAAAAAACACCTAAGAAATCCATCAAACGCTTCTTGTATCAGGAAGCCAAAGGCTGATAAGATACCTTTCAGTAAGGAGGTATCAAAATACTGAACAGGAGTTGTGTCAAAACAAACTTTCTGTTTTCTTTTAGGCACGGATTACACGGAATACACGGATTAAAAATTCCGTATCATCCGTGAAATCCGTGCCTGAATTATAGTCGCAATCCAATGCTGTTTACCTGCTTATTATGAGTCTCTTTTCATTTCGACACCCCCCTCTCTTTTCATAATTCTAAATCAACTCCAGAAAAAAAATGAACAGAATCCTTTCACTCTTCTTCTGTTTCCTGCTCTGCATAGGCACAAGCTTTGCTCAAGAAAACATGACCGACAATACCCATCCGAAAAACAACTGCATCAATCTCTCTCTATGGAAGAACATAGCAACCCAACGGACAGACTCTGTAGGAAGCACCCTCTTCAATATAGGTGTATTCTCCTCCATGAATCGCCTGAACGGCCTCGGATTGAACATCCTTAGCAGCATGACGGGCAAGGATGCAAACGGTGTGCAAGTGGCAGGCTTATCAAATATGGTGGGCGGCAGCATGCGGGGCGTACAGGTGGCGGGAATCACCAACATCAACGGAAACAACCTTACCGGACTTTCTGTTGCAGGACTGGTCAGCATCACCGGAAACCACGCCCGGGGGGTCATCGCCTCAGGCCTGGCAAACATCAGCGGAGACCATACCCGTGGTATATTCATCAGCGGACTGCTGAATGTCAGCGGCGAAGGAGCTTCCGGCATGCTTTTTTCCGGACTGGCCAACGTAGCCGGCGGCAGTTTCAAGGGTCTTTCCGGAGCAGGTTTACTGAATGTGGTCGGTAAAAATTTAGCCGGCATGCAGCTGTCTGCCCTTGCCAACATCACAGCCGAAGAGGTGACCGGCGTGCAGATATCCGGATTGGGCAATGTGGTAGGCGGCACACTCCGCGGCTTGCAAATCGGAACTGCCAATATGGCAACACGTGCCAAGGGGGTTCAGATTGGGCTGTTCAATTACTATAAAGAGAGTTTAGACGGCTTTCAATTGGGTTTGGTCAATGCCAACCCGCAGACAAAAGTCCAGCTGATGCTTTTCGGCGGCAATGCCACCAAGCTGAACGCAGGTGCCCGCTTCAAGAACCGGCTTTTCTATACCATTCTTGGCGGCGGCACCCACTATTTGGATTTCGATGATAAGTTTTCCGCTTCCCTCTTCTACCGTGCCGGCCTTGAACTGCCGCTCTGCAAGCAGCTGTTCGTCAGCGGCGATTTGGGCTACCAGCACATAGAGACCTTCAAGAACAAGGACTACGGCATCCCTGCCCGTCTCTACGCCCTTCAGGCCCGCGTCAATCTGGAGTACCACTTGACGGAACGCTTGGGCGTGTTCCTTACGGGAGGCTATGGTGGTAGCCGCTATTATAACAAAGGGGTGACTTACGACAAAGGAGCGATTGTGGAAGGCGGAGTGGTGTTGCTAAAATGGTAATTACTTCTCTCTCACCATCACATCCTTGAACTCACCCGAAATTCTCTCGCCGGTGGTGAAGTCTATGCCCTCGTCATCATAGACTTCCATCGTGTCGGCATCCGTGAAGGAGAAGGTCCACTCGTCCGACCACTCACCCTTGACAACGCGCATCCGGTTGGTCTCGACATTGGCAGACCATTGCATTTCTATCGTCTGCTCCTTGTCGCCGAATCTTTGATAACCGTTCACCAGTCCGGTGCTGTGATAATGATACCAGCCTTCGTGTGGGCGGCAGTTGGGGGCTTCCTGCCACTCGCCGTCCACCTTCCTGTAGGCCTTGAGGGAGACCCATTTGCCAATCAGACGCTCGGAAAGGCTCTGCTCGTCGGACACCCTTTGGTACTCGAAACGGAAACGGCCTTCGGCCACTTCGCCGGTTGCCATGTTTTGGGCGGCATCTACACCGATAAGCAACCGGTCGGTGGTCAGTTTATGGACGGAGAAGAAATGCTCTTTGCTTCTCTTCAGGTAGTAGCCCGACTTCTCTTCGTCCACCCTCCAAACGGCATCCTGTATCTGCTGCCAACCGTCGGTGGAGGTAGCGATTTGAAAGGCTTTTCCGTCCGGTCGGAAAGTCACTATCATTTCACTCACGTTGTCATCGCTTTCATCTTCTACCCTGTTCCCGTTTTCGTCCAGCAAGTAGTTGTCGGTCAGCTTCCACCTTCCGACAAAGTTTTCAGAAATGGGTCTTAGGATTTCAGACTCTTCTTTGTTGCTGTGGCATCCTGACAGAGCGAAGGCGATGGCTGTTGCAGCCATTGCCAGAAATGTTGTTTTCTTTTTCATCGTTCTCTTTTTTATATTAGATAATATTTTCGTCGTTTGCTTGGAAGGTAGTCTCAAAAACCACTTCTCCGGTCAGGACATTCGTTACCTGGAAGGTGTAGCTGCCTCCCCACGTCTTGTCTTTCAAGGTGGCGTATGCCTTTTCGCAGGCTTCGCGGACAGCCTTGTCGCACGTTTCCTTGGTTCCGGTCTTGGAGAAATGAGCATCCGTAACGCCGAGTGCCGTCTTGAAGGCAAACTCAATGGCGCTCATCTCCTGAATGAAATCGAGGCCGGAGCTTGACATCTGGGAGAATCCCATGGAATAGATTACTTCCGTGACTTGATCGTCATCATCGCCACAAGCGGTGAAGGCGACCAGCGTGATACACACTATGGCAAGCGTTGCCGACATTGTTCTGATTACTTTTTTCATTGGTTTTGTTGTTTTAAAAATTAATAGTAAATCAATCATTTCCTTTTCATGAATTCCTGCATCGTACAGGTATAGATATTGTCGAAACAGGAAGCATTGTAAATCGTCACATGCGAACCGAGCGTATTGCGGAACATATCCAGGTACAGGTCGCGCAGGGCGATGTTCTTGTTGGCGGTGATGCGCTCGATGAAGATGCGCGTGAAGCGGTTGGAGAGATAGGTCAGCAGGTCGTAGCTGAACATATCCGCTTTCGAGGTCTCCTGCTCGTTTGCCGCCGTGAAGAAGAGCATGCCCGGGATGCCTTCCGATGCCTTGAGCACGCTGCCCGAATAGCAGGTTTCGATGAAGCCTATCAGCTTGCGGTAGCATTTCTGCTCATGCATGGTCCGGAAGAGGGTGCGTGCCATGTCGGTGGTCACTCCTTTTGCCTGTTCGTTCCAGCAGAGGGCGCCGGGCGTGCCGTGCCCACTCCAGAAGAGGAAGACGTTGTCCTGCTCTCCAGCCTTCAGCACTTCGGGCAGGCGGTTGCTTGCCTGTCCAGTCAGGATGTCTATCAGGTCGTTCGGGGTGAGTTGGCTCAGTTTGTAGTCTATCTGCACGCCTTGGCGCACGTCCTCGCCGCCGTCCGTGAGGAAGATTTGTCCGGGATGGGGATTGTTGGGATGGTTCGCCAGGTCGTCTTCCATAATCAAGAGGATGTGGTCATCGTCATATCCCGCCAGCTTCAACTGCCGATAGATGGCAAGGATGTCGGCCTGGTGGCGGTAGTTGGCCCATCCGGTCGAGGCAGCCACAAGCACGGCATAGCAGTCGTTCAGTGCCGGATAGGTGATTCCCACGCTCTGGTCGCGGAAGTCCTGCATCACGGTGTTCTCCCAGTTCCATCCCGCCAAGGTGGGGTCCACGCGGTTGCCACCATTGCTGCCCGTATGTCCCAGGACGGTCACGGTGCCGTCGTAGGCAAGCCAGTTGGCGTAGGTGGAGTGTAGCACGTTGGTATAGACCATGGTATCGAACTCCAGGTTTCCCGTGCAGCCTTTGATGTCGGGGCTTCCTCCTTGCGCCAAGGCAGAAAAGACTCGCGCCATGCCCTCGGCACGCCAGTTGGCCTGACAGGACTCGCGTCCGTCCACCAGCAGCTTCAGCGCCTCGTTCATGTCGGTACAGGTGCCCTGCTCCAGCAGGAAGGCGGCGTAGGCGGTCATCATCAGGGCATCGTAGAGTTGCGGCACACCGTTGCTCGGCGACTTGCCGAAACGGCTTTCGTAGAGTGTGACGAAACCGGTGTTGGGGTCGGGACTGACAGCCACCCCCTCGATCATGCTCGGACGGAAGGCGAAGCCGTCGGACTGGAGCTTCGTGGAGAAGGCGGTGTCGGAAAAGAGCAGGCGCGTGGTGCCCATGGATTCTCCTTTGGATGCCTCCAGCACGGCTTCCACCTCGCTGAACGCCGAAGCAGCCACAAGGATGAAGTCGGAGCCGTCGGCAAACGCCTCGCGACAGGCCTTCTGTGGATTGTCGCCCAGCAAGTGTACGCCGCGTGCCTCCAATCCCAACTCCTTTGCCTGAAAGGCGAACCAGTCTATGAAGGTCTGTCCGTAAATGTCATCGTTGGCAAGGAGCGACACGCTCTTGCCGTGGTAGTAGAGGGCTTTGCTCAACAGCACTTCGCACTGCGAGATGTCGGTTTCGGACAGTGCCCACAGGAAGTTGTGCTTCTGCGAGAATACCCGGATGAGTTCTGCCGAAGTGGAGAGCGTGAACAGGGTCTTGTCCGTCTTGGCGCATTGGTAGGCTGCCTCTTGCGAGTGTACCGAGTGGTAAGGGCCGACAATGGCATTCAGGTCGGTGCGCTTGGCAAGCGTTTCCATCAGTTGCGAGATGTTTTCGGTGTTCTCGTCGTACCACTCCACTTCGGGGCGCACGCGCTTCTCCAGTCCGGACTGGGCGCGGAGGATGTTTTCCACGGCAAGCTCCACGGTGTTTTCCCATACAGACTTGTGGGTTTCGTCCAGCGGCAGCACCACGGCTATGCGGCAAGGAGTGCCTTCCGCTTCGGACGGAAGGGATGCCGGTTCGTCGTCCGAACAGGCGACTACGGAAAACAGGGCGAACACGGAGAGGCAGAAAGCCGCTATCCGTGTTCCGGGTTTATTCGAGCGTGTCATAGGCAGATTCTTTTTCGATGGCTGTTTCTTTGAATTTCAGGTAGTCGGCATACCGTTGGCGGTAGTCTTTGGAGATGAGCAGGTCGGTGTAGCCCTCCGCCAGCCCCACCACGCAAGGCGAAGCGGGTTGCGGCTCGCCGTTGTCCCAGCGAGTGATGTACTCCGTCAGCAGGCAGTCGGTGTGTTTCAGCAGGGAGAAAGGCACATCGGAACTAAGTCCCGACTGGTCGGTGTCGATGCCGGGCACCAGAAGGATGCCGGGAAACTCGCGTGTGAAGCGATATACCCCCATGTTGCTGCCTCCGGCAATGGCATAAACGGTGCTGACGGTGGCAGACACCTCGCCCACCAGCCAGTAGGCGGTTTGCGGAAGGTCGAAGCCGCCGTTGCCGTCGGGGTCGAGCACCCAGGTCAACCAGATTTTGCTTCCGGCATCCTCCACGCCACGGGTGAGTCCCGCCTCCATCTCGCCCAGCACGGGATTCCGGTTGTTGGCTTTCAGGATGACCGATTCGGCTTGAGCGCCCGTAAAGGTGCTCTGCATCCGTGCCGCCCAGTAGCAGACACCGTAGTAGCGTATATAGGCGGTGTGGGCGGGCAGGTCGTCGCGCCGGGAGTCGAGTTGCAGGATGCAGTGGCGCGCGGGGTCGATGCGGTCCTTGTACTTTTCCGGCAGGCTTTCATAGACGTTGTCTGTCAGCACCATCAGGGAGCGGTCCTTGTCGGTGGCGGTTTCAAGCCACCGGAGGAAATAGGCTTCGCCCTCTTCCAAGCTTTTGGGCGAGAGGTAGTCGAGGTCGATGCCGTCGTGAGTGAAGGCATAGTTGGCGGCAGCCGCCAGTATCGGGTCGTTGTAAGAGGCGTCGCCCAAACCGTTGGACGAAAAGAGCAGGCAGAGGGTCTTCGGCTCCTCTTCGGGAAGGATGGAAGAGGTAGCATCATCGCCGGAACAGGCAAGAAGCTGTCCGGCGATGATGAATAATAGAATATTGCGTAACAAAGAAACCATGGATTATTCTTTGATTAAGCGAACATGCAGGGCTTGATTTTCAGGCCATCCTTCTACGACAAAGCTACCGCCTTTCTGAATACGGACGTGTCCTTTATCTTTTGTCAGATGGTCCACCTGATTTTTGGTAATCACTAATTTATCTCTTGCCTCCAACCATAACGGACTATGTGTAATATGCTCTATATCCCACCATCCCTCTACATGGGCATCGTATCCTAACGGTCCGCCTTCCCAGAACTGTGCGCCCAATCTATCGACATTCCAGTCCTTCAGCTTCTTCTCAATATCCTGATAATCCTTCTTCTCAGGCACACGCCATCCCACAGGTGTAAAATAAGGCTTATTCACTGCGACATTGGCATAGTACAAATTGCCGTCGTCATCTTTTTTATACTCAAAGGTGTCGCTTCCGGCGTTTCGGGAAGTCTTTCCTTGATAGTCTTGCCGCAACCAGATGTGGTTGAGTATCTTGACAAGGCCATATTGGTTGCCGTCATAATCGGTCATCAACGTATGATTGATTGATCCCCACGCTTTCTCCACGCTCTCATTTTCAGGGTCGGAAAGCATGATGGAGGTGCCACGTATATAAACATCTTCATAACCACCCATATACGTTGATTCTATTTCCACAATGTTGACATTTGTCCCGTCCCATTCCACCGTTGCGGGTTTATGTTTGTCATCGCCGATAAAGACACCCTTGTTGAAAAAGACGCGGTTGTTGACAATCGGATAGATGACCGTCACGCGATTGGACTTATCGATAAGCGGAATGTACTCGCTGCAGACGTAAGCCACCTCCTGTCCACCGCAAGTGACGGTGTTAATCAAAGTAGGTTCATTGGCCCATCCACCTGAATAATAATTCTTATAG
>NZ_JAICZW010000095.1 GCF_029057325.1 Bacteroides sp.
GCCCTTGAACAGACCGTTGCCGAAGGCAATCAGAAACAGGGCGAAGCATGTGAGCGACAACAGCCAGGTGGTGTTGCCTGCCGTGGCCAGGATAGGAATGGAGAGGATGATGTAGCCCGCCGCCATCACTATCAGACCTGATTTGATGGTGCCTTTGTAGTTCTGCGTACGGTCCGCTATCAGACCGCCCACCAGACTCAAGATGTAGATACCGGCATAAAAGAAAGAATAGATGGTACCGCTGGCACCTTCGCTCAGACCGAATTTAGAACAGAGGAACAACACCAGCACGGCATTCATAATGTAGTAACCGAAGCGTTCTCCCATGTTACTCAAAGCCGCCGTAAGCAACCCTTTGGGATGATTTTTAAACATAAAAATTAAGCTTTAAAAGTTAGTAAATTAGATTTGTTTCTTAAATAATAGTTGCAAATATAGGAAGTTTCGACTATTTTACAAAAAATAAGTTCCATCAATTGGCATTTCGCCATGTATGGAACTTACTATTATCACTTCCGCAAATTTCCGGACTTATGAGTTATCGGGAGTTTTCGCAATTCAATGTTGTCTGACTATACAAACAAAGTGCAAACCACCGCCCGTACCTCCTTTATCAAATCCTCCGGATTCAGTTTCAGCTGTAAGCCGCGCTGTCCGGCACTGATGTAGATGTAGGGGAACCGAAGGCACGACTCGTGGATATAGACGGGGAAAGGTTTCTTCATGCCGATGGGCGAACAGCCGCCACGGATGTAGCCTGTGAGGGGCAGCAGCTCCTTCATCGGAATCAGGTCGCACTTCTTGTTGCCCGACACCTTTGCCGCCAGCTTCAAATCGACTTCGTGCTCGCCGGGTATGACGCAGACAAAGTGTCCGGACTTGTCGCCATGGAGCACCAGCGTCTTGAAGACACAATCGATGTCTTCGCCCAAACTGGCCGCTACATGGACGGCACTCAAATCACTCTCATCCACTTCGTAGGGAATCAGTTCGTAGGCTATTTTAGCCTTGTCAAGCAGCCGCGCCGCATTCGTCTTGTTTATCTTCATAAGTAATAAGTTTTTTTATAAGGAGTTATCGGGAGTTAGAAGGAGTTATCGGGAGTTAGAAGGAGTTATCGGGAGTTAAAGGCCGATAGTTTAACTTATGGAAAGCGGAGTATCGGCCGATAACTCCTGTTAACTCCCGATAACTCCTTAAAATTCGCCATTCAATTCCGTTTGACTATAAATCTAAATCTCCTCTCTCAAGAACTTCGGCGTATAGCCTTTCTCGCTCTTTGCCACCTCTTCGGGCGTTCCGCAGGAGAGGAGTTCTCCCCCGCCCTTTCCGCCTTCGGGACCCATGTCGATGATATAGTCCGCCATCTTGATGACATCGAGGTTGTGTTCGATAACGATGACGGTGTTTCCCTTATCCACCAGGCGGTTCAGCACGTTCATCAGGACACGGATGTCCTCAAAATGGAGTCCGGTGGTGGGTTCGTCGAGGATGTAGAGGGTCTTGCCCGTATCGCGTTTGGAGAGTTCCGTGGCAAGCTTCACGCGCTGGCTCTCGCCTCCGGAAAGCGTGGTGGAGGATTGTCCCAACTTGATGTATCCCAATCCCACTTCTTGAATCACCTTTATCTTGTTCAGTATCTGAGGCACGTTCTCAAAGAACTCCACGGCCTGGTTAATGGTCATGTCCAGCACATCGGCGATGGATTTTCCCTTGAAACGCACTTCCAGGGTCTCGCGGTTGTATCGCTTGCCGTGGCACACCTCGCAAGGCACATATACATCGGGCAGGAAATTCATCTCGATGGTCTTGTAGCCGTTTCCCTGACAAGCCTCGCAGCGGCCTCCGCTGACGTTGAAGGAGAAACGTCCGGGCTTGTAGCCGCGTATCTTCGCTTCGGGCAGGCCGACAAAGAGGTTGCGGATGTCGGCGAAGACACCCGTATAGGTGGCGGGATTGGAACGGGGGGTACGTCCCAAAGGCGACTGGTCCACGTTGACCACCTTGTCGATGTACTCCAGTCCTTCGATGCTGTCGTACTCCAGAGGGTCTTGCAAGGAGCGGTAGAACTTCTGCGACAGGATGGGTTGCAACGTCTCGTTGATGAGCGTGGACTTGCCGCTGCCGGAGACACCGGTGACACAAATCAGCTTGCCCAACGGGAACTCTACATCCACGCTCTTCAGGTTGTTGCCTTTGGCGCCACGCAGCCACAGGCTGTGTCCGTTTCCCGGACGACGGACGGCCGGTACCTCGATGGCGCATTCCCCGTTCAGGTATTGGGAGGTGAGCGTGTGCGTCTGCAACATCTCACGGGGTGTGCCGGCAAAGACCACCTCGCCTCCCAAACGTCCCGCCTTCGGTCCCATGTCTATCACGTAGTCGGCGGCAAGCATCATATCCTTGTCGTGCTCCACCACGATGACCGAATTGCCTATGTCGCGCAGCTCCTTCAGGGAGTTGATAAGGCGCTGGTTGTCGCGCTGGTGCAGCCCGATGCTCGGTTCGTCGAGGATGTAGAGCACGTTCACCAGTTGGGAGCCGATTTGCGTGGCCAGGCGGATGCGCTGGCTCTCACCGCCGGAGAGGCTGACAGCCGTGCGGTTCAAGGAGAGGTAATCCAACCCGACATCGAGCAAGAACTTCAGGCGCGTGCGTATCTCCTTCAGAATCTCGCCGGCTATCTGCCGCTGCTTGCTGCTGAGGTAAGGGTCCACGTTCGAGAGCCACTCGTACAGCTCGCTGATGTCCATCGTGGAGAGCTCGTAGATGTTCTTGTCGTGGATGCGGAACGAGAGTGCCTCCTTGTTCAGTCTGGCACCGCGGCACTCGGGACAGAGGGCGGTCTTGGCAAACTGGTCCGCCCACTTCTGAGCCGTGGCGGAAGCGTCTTTATCTTGAAGCATCCGGATGTACTTCACCACCCCCTCGAAGGTGACGAAATAGTCGGACGAGGTGCCTATCAGGGAATTCTTTATCTTGATGCGTTCGTCCGACCCATAAAGCACTTCCTCAATCGCTTCGTCGGGCAGCTCCTTGACGGGTGTCTTCAAGGTGGCCTCATACTTTTCGAGCAAGGCGGCTATCTGCCAGAAAATCATGCTGTTCTTATACTTGCCCAACGGGGCGATGGCTCCTTCGGTTATGGAGAGTTCACGATCGGGAATCACCTTGTCGATGTCTATCTGGCTGACCACTCCCAACCCCTTGCACTTAGGACACGCGCCTTGCGGAGAGTTGAAGGAAAAATTGTGCGGTGCCGGTTCCCGGTAGGAAAGCCCTGTTCGGGGACACATCAGTTGCTTGCTGTAGTGACGCACCTCATTGTCCTGCCCATCGAGTATCATCATCAGCCCGTCGCCCTGACGCATGGCGGTGGCCACGCTGTTCTTCAGGCGGGTGTCATCCTTGTCGGCAACCACCAGCTTGTCTATCACCACCTCCACATCGTGGTTCTTGTAGCGGTCCAACTTCATGCCAGGCAAAGCCTCCCGCACCTCGCCATCCACACGGACATAGAGGTAGCCCTTCTTCCGCACCTGTTCGAAAAGCTCCTTGTAATGCCCTTTACGGCTGCGCACCAGCGGGGCGAGGATGTAGATGCGCTTCCCTTTGTAATCCTTCAGGATGAGGTCGAGAATCTGTTCTTCGGTGTATTTCACCATCTTCTCGCCCGACAGATAGGAATAGGCCTCTCCGGCACGGGCAAAGAGCAGACGGAGGTAGTCGTAAACCTCCGTTGTGGTGCCCACCGTGGAGCGAGGGTTCTTGTTCGTGGTCTTCTGCTCGATGGAGATGACCGGACTCAGTCCCGTAATCTTGTCCACATCCGGACGTTCCAGGTTTCCCAAAAAATTACGGGCGTATGCCGAAAACGTTTCGATGTAGCGCCGCTGTCCTTCGGCAAAAATGGTGTCGAAAGCCAACGAAGACTTGCCGCTTCCGCTCAACCCGGTAATCACCGTAAGACTGTTGCGGGGGATCTCGGCATCTATATTTTTAAGATTGTGCACACGTGCACCATACACATGGATGTATTCTGTCTCTTCTTGCATATTGTGTTACGCTCTGTTTTTTGTTGCAAAAATAACGGTTTCCCCCGAATCTCAGCCTAAAAGCTTCATTTTTCGATTTTGAAGCCCGCGATATTATTTCTTAACGCAATCCATTAGATAGAATTCTACAATATTCGTACCTTTGCGACTACTTTGGGAAATTGTAAACATAAACCAACAATTATTGAATGAAAACGATTAACCGCATTTTCTACTCCCTGCTGCTTGCCGGCGCATGCAGTTTCGGCGCAACCGCACAAGAGAACCAATCTTATTTTCTGCATACCATCGAAAAGGGGCAAAGCCTCTATTCCATCGCCAGCATGTATGGCATCAGTACGGCGGATATCATAAAACTGAATCCCGGAAGCGACGATAAGATATACACCGGACATACCCTGCGCATTCCGCGCAACACCAACGCCAACGAGCAAAAGGAGACCTACCACACCATCGCGGCAGGCGAAACGCTCTATCGGCTGACCGTGAAATACAACGTATCAGCCAAAGAGATTTGCGACGCCAACCCGGGACTGAGCGCCGCGAACTTCCGTGTCGGACAGGTCATCCGCATTCCTTCCGTCACCACGACAGGGGTTTCGGCTCCCGCCACAGGAAGCGACACCACGGTTGCGGAGAGCAACATCCCCGGTCCCGTAGAATCGCGTTGCCGCGACATGCACAAGGTGAAACGGAAAGAGACCATCTTCAGCATCAGCCGTGAATATGGTATCAGCGACGCCGAACTGATAGCCGCCAATCCGGAACTGAAAGGCGAGCCCAAAATAAAGAAAGGAAGCTTCCTCTGCATCCCCTACCCGAAGCAGGCGGAACAAGCTCCAAAGGTTCAAAACATACCTACCGACGCCGAACTGTTCAGCGAGAACAAGAAAGCGACAGAACGGTTTGCCGTCATCAAGGCAGCCGTTGTCCTCCCTTTCCTCGACGGTGTCTCCAAAGGCGAGTCGGCACGCATGGTGGAGTATTATGAAGGGCTGCTGATGGCGGTGGACAGCCTGAAGCGCACCGGCACTTCCATTGACCTCTATACCTACAATTCGGGACCTGAAAGCGCCTCCCTGAACTCCATCCTCGACAAAAGCGAAATGAAAGAGATGGACATCATCTTCGGTCCTCTGCACCAGCAGCACATCAAGCCACTGGCCGCATTTGCCCAAAAACACAACACACGCTTGGTGATACCATTCACCTCGAAAGACAACACCGTGTTCCAGAATCCGTCCGTCTATCAGGTGAATACGCCTCAGTCTTACCTGTATTCGGAAGTTTACGAACATTTTGTACGCCAATTCCCCAACGCCAACATCATCTTCATCGAGGCCACTCAAGGAACCAAAGAGAAGGCGGAATTCATCAAAGGCCTGAAGGAGACACTGAAGAGCCGCTCCATCCCGATGACAAGCCTCAAAGAAGATGCCACGGTGGAATCGCTGCAAGCAACGCTGCGTGCCGACCGGGAAAACATCTTCGTCCCCACATCGGGCAGCAACCTGACACTTATCAAGATACTCCCCCAACTCACCATGCTGGTGCGCGAGCATCCGGAAAGCCGTGTCCACCTGTTCGGCTATCCCGAATGGCAGACCTACACCAAAGACCACATCGAGGCATTCTTTGAGCTGGATACCTATTTCTACTCCTCTTTCTATACCAACAACCTGCTGCCCGCAGCCATCAACTTCACAAAGAGCTACCGCAAATGGTATGGCAAGGAGATGGACGAACGCTACCCCAAATATGGCATGTTGGGATTCGACACGGGCTACTTCTTCCTGAAAGGACTCTCCCGCTACGGCTCCGCCTTCGAAAAGAGCATGCAGGACATGAACTTAGTGCCTATCCAGACCGGCTTCAAGTTCCAACGGGTGAACAATTGGGGTGGATTCGTCAACAAGAAGGTATTCTTCGTCCGCTTCACGAAGGACTTTGAACTGATAAAGCTGGATTTTGATTAATGAAATGGCGATAAGTGACAGGTGATAATTTGTAATTGCATTGTATTCCGAATGAAAATAAAAACAATCATAGGTACTATACTACTGGCAAGCGCAGGTGCTTTGCCTATACACGCACAAGTGGGCGAACAGCGCCACAACTTTGCCATCGGCATCAACGGCGGCATCAACATGAACAGTGTCAGCTTCTCCCCCACCATCAAGCAGAAGAGCCTGATGGGAATGACAGGCGGACTGACAGCCCGATACATCTCTGAAAGATATTTCAAGATGATTTGCGGTGCGCAGATAGAAGTGAACTACACCCAACGCGGTTGGGACGAGTATTACGAAGATTATCCGGAATTGGGCTATACCCGTACGATGAACTATGTGGAGATTCCCTTCCTGGCACATCTGGCATTCGGCAAAGAGCGCGGTATGCAGTTCTTCATCCATGCCGGCCCGCAAATAGGCTTCTTCCTCAGCGACAGCGAGAAATCGGAAGGCGATTGGGACTCTCCTGAACAAAACCTCACGACAGAACAGCACGACAAAGCCATCGACAACAAATTCGACTATGGCATTGCCGCCGGAGCCGGCGTAGAGCTTCGCACCAAAGCCGGCAATTTCTTGCTGGAAGGAAGATACTACTACGCCCTGTCCGACTTCTACGGCAACAGCAAAAAAGACTTCTTCGCCCGTTCCGCCCACGGAGGCATCACCGTAAAGCTCGCTTATCTGTTCGACTTAAAGAAATAGGAATATAACAAGGATTCTGAGGAAGCTTATCCGGGCGTTTATCGGAAACCGCAGCCGATAGCCCTGTTCTTCCACAAAACAAAGAAAAAGGGAGGTGTGTCTGACAC
>NZ_JAICZW010000096.1 GCF_029057325.1 Bacteroides sp.
CCTCAAGCGCCGCACGATCCTCCTCGCGTGTGGGTAGGGGCTGTTTGGGACGATGGGCGGCATTGAAACCGCATTCGCAATAGATGCAGTCGAAAGTACACACTTTGCCGTCGGCAGGCAGCAGGTTGATTCCCAAAGATACTCCCAAACGGCGGGAATGGACGGGACCGAAGATGGGAGAGGGGTAGATGACAGTCATATCTTAAACGTTTTATGAACAAAAGTAGAAAAATAACAGAGAAACCACACAAAAAACTGCCTAAAACTTCACCATCACCTGCATCTGCAAGTCCGCTTTCCGGTTTCCTGGTATCAAATCGTTGCCCGAACCGATGCTTTCCCTATCCTGATAGACGGTCTGCCCGAACTTGACGAGCAGCAGCAGCCTCTTGTTCCAATCGTAACGCGCCACGGCGGAACAGCGGACCCCCCTGCCCGAGAACGAAGGAGTGTAAAAGGTATAGAGCATACCCTGTTCGGAGGCATAGACGCGCGAGTCGTAGTCATCGGTATGGAAATAGGTGCCCTGCACGAAGAGCGACAAGGGAAACCGTGAAGGAGCGTATGCGCAAGACTGGCTAATCCCCCACCCTTGCCGCCGCTCAAAACGATACTCACCGATATCCTGCTGACGGAAATGGTTATAATCGAGCGTAGTGCGTAAGGTGAAATCCCCCGGCGTATAAGTCAGCCGATAGCGAAGCCGATGGTGATGGGTAGGCGAAGTGAATGCACCGCTTGTCCCCGTCACATCGCGCTCCTTCCGCTTATAGCGGTAGTTGAGGTACATGGAAAGGGAACGCTTCGGAGAATAAGCTGCCTGAAACATGCCGTCCATGCCTTGCGACGGCTTGCTGATGCGATACCTCCACCAGGGAAAAGAGAAGAGGTCCAGCGAGGCGAAAAACTTCCAGCATGCCCACGGAACCGCCTCTGCTGCCAGATACCATCCGTTCTCGTTCTGTGGAGTGGAGCTTTCGCCGAAGGAACGGCCGAACATCGCCCAATAGTCGTGCGAATAGTAGCGATGCAACAGCAGCAAACTGTAGTTTGAAGATAGGGCATACCGCAACCGGTTCAGCAGCGCATAGCCTTTTGTACCCGTTGCCGCCTCTCCCGTCAATGAGAGCCGCCGGAAACGATACTTGTAATCCAAACCCACGTTGTAGAAATGCTTGCCGTGCAGGTTGTATTTTGCGTATTTCTGCAACTTCGGTTCGTAAGGATGTTCAAAGAAGTAACAGATGCCCGTCACGCCCACTTTCAGCGTGTTCTTTTCATAAGTCAGGTTGCCGCCCGCCAGTTGCAGGGCAAATAGATTCGCCTTGTCCGCCTCCTTCTGCGTGCGGTGCAAGCCTGTCTTGTAGATGGAAGTAATCTCTCCGTCCTTCACCACCCCGTCCATGGAACGATGCGAATAGAACGCGGAAAAATCCAAAGAAGGAAGCAGACCGACCGTTGCCGCCGCACCCCGGAAGTAGTTGTACTCATCCGTGGAACTGTGTTTGCGGATGCCGCCCGCCCGACGCTCGGTGGTGAAGACAGAGAAGGTCTTCCCCATGCGATAATCGGTGCTCAACACCAATCCTTGTCCGAAACTCAGGCGGTAATTGCCCAAGACAAGCGCTTTCAGTCTGCCTAAGTTCTTGATAAGAAGATAAGGGGAGTAATAGTCATATCCTTTGCGGTTGTGCAAGGCAAACATCGGTTCGCCCGCATCCTTCTCGGCGGTGACGCCCAACTGGAGGTAATCGCTGCAACGGAAAGCGTATCGCAAGGAGTGATAGGGCGAAGGTCCCAAGTACTCCTTCTCATACCCTTTGCGGGTATAGAAAGGGACATCCAGACGAGCCAGCATCTCGTGCTTCCCGTACTTCAAGATGTGCCGCAAGGAAGGATAGCCCCTACCCTCCTCCACTGCCTGCACGCAGACAAAGGGCAGCAGCAGTTCGATGGTACGGCGGTCCATCCCCTCCACCAGTTGCAGTTCGTAGAGGGTCTGCATCTGTCCGTGGATGCCGATATACGCCAACATGTTCTCCACTTGAATGTCCGTCAGAAAAGGAAATTGTTCCAGTTGCCGCCGGGTGGCGGTGTTGAGGTTGAGGGGTTCTTGCAGCCGTCGGGAGAGCTCTTCCAGTTCGTCTTCCCAGTCGGGGTCTTCTTCCCCGTTCATGGAGAGTTGTTCCAGATTTTCCTTCAGAAGAGATACGGTGGTGTTTTGAGCTTCAAGTACAGGAGTCGTCAGCAACATACTTAGAAAGACTCCTATCTTGAAGATTTTCATGGGATATAGCCGTTTTGTTGTTCTGTGGACGAAAGTACGTGAATATAATGAGAACAGGAAACTTTTCCGAAGAAAAAACAATAAATAAGTTAACAAGTAGAGAAAAAGAACTTACATTCCACAGAATGATGTACTTTTGCAACATGAACATAAGGCTTCACATAGTACTCTTCCTGTTTCTTCTCTTCGGAAGCCTGAAATGCCTTGCTCAGCAGCAGCCCTCACAAGCCGGCGAACAGAAGAGCGCATACCTCACCCCGATGTGCGTTTACAACGGCGACACCATCCCTTACGTCAAGCTGCCCACCGTCTATATCTTCAAGCCGCTCAAGTTCAAGAACAAGCGGGAAATGGCGAAATACAACAAGCTGGTTCGCGACGTGAAGAAGGTACTCCCCATCTCCAAAGAAATCAAACTTGCCATGATGGAAACTTACGAATACATGATGACCCTGCCCAACGAAAAGGCACGCCAGAAGCACATCAAAGCCGTGGAAAAAAGCGTAAAGGAGCAATACACCCCCCGCATGAAGAAACTCACCTTCGCCCAAGGCAAGCTACTCATCAAGCTGATAGACCGGCAGACCCACTCCACCGGCTACGAACTGGTGAAAGCCTTCATGGGACCCTTCAAGGCAGGATTCTACCAGACATTCGCCGCCCTGTTCGGCGCCAGCCTGAAGAAGGAGTACGATCCCACGGGAGAGGATGCGCTGACCGAACGGGTGATTCTGATGGTGGAGAGCGGACAGCTGTAAATCAATAATTCAACCCGAAATACCAGAGAGGAATTACATTGCCATACCCCGTCTCTATATCGTCCTTCACCACATATCCCTCCGCGGCTTCTGCTATCTGTTTCTGCCCCTTGTTCTTTCCACCTACTTCAAAGGTGCGCCCGCCTATCTGAAAGTCAGCGATATGCGAAGATATGACATCCTGTTTCACACGCATTTGGTTATAAAAGAAAGTCTCCCTGAGATTTCCGACGTTGAGTTCGTTCTTACCTAAGATAGCTATCAGATTAGGATTGTCCAAATAGATTTTCTCCACCTTGCCCAAACTCCGGATGCCCCCCGTCTCATCCCGAAGCTGCGCAATCATTCCCGCCCGCTCAATATAAAGCAGATAATCGGCGATGTAATTGCGGCTGACTCTGGTCAAATCCGCCAACTTCTGCATAACGGGTTTGAAGGGGACACTCTGCGAGATAATCATCAGCAACTGCTTCAGTTTACGTCCGGTAGCCACGTTCATATTGGCATATTGCGGAATATCTATCTCCATTGTCTGATTGATGACCTGCTCCAGTTCCATATTGAAATCCAAGTCTTTGCCGAAAGGATAATATCCTCTTTTCAGATAATCAGCAAACACCGGCAAGGGATGTATCAATTCGGGAATATCAACTTTATGTTCCAAAAGTTCTTCAAAGGTATAGGTCGTCGCGTCTATGCCATGAAACAAAGCCAGGTATTCGCGGAAAGAGAGACCTTGCATCTCATAGACGGGTGCCCTGCGGCTTAAATCCGCCATTCCCTTGTAGATGTCCAGAATGGATGAACCCGTAAAGAAGAATCGGACATTGGGATAAGAATCATACATCTGCTTCAATTCCCTGGACCAGTTCGGATATTTGTGTATCTCGTCAATGAACAGATGTTTGCCTCCTTGCTTGCTGAACTTGTCTGCCAAATCAATCAGCGTATTGTCGGCAAAATAGATATTATCGGCCGATACATACAATGTATCCTTCAACGTCAGGTTCTTCTTGATGTATTGCAGGAACAGGGTAGTCTTCCCCACTCCACGCGGTCCCACCAAACCTAACATGCGGTTCTCCCACTTGATTTCATCGTACATGTAGCGGATGAAATTGGTCTTTGTCCCCTTCAATAGTTTGTTGAAGTTTTCGTATAATCTGTCCATAGACGGTGCTTTTATGCAACAAATATAGCAAAAAAGCATCGTAATAGTGCTATTTCTGCATTAAATCATAGTTAAATTGCACTATAGAAGTGCAGAAAAAGCATGTTTTCTACACTTTCATAGTGCAATTTCCAGAAAGTCATTCGGTAACCTGAACCTCTTCCCCCTTATTCCGGCTGCAACTCCCCTTCCTTAGGCAGCTCCTTCCAGCCCTCGCCGAAGGCATCGTAGGCATCGGTCACCACCACAAAGGCTTTCGGGTCAACCTCGCGTATCTTCTGCTTGATTTTCATCACCTCTTTGTAGCTCACTACCAGAAACAACATCTCCTTGTCGGCCTTGGTGTAGAGACCGCTGCTCTTGATGCAGGTGGCCGTGCGGTCAAGGTCGCCTATAATGTAGTCGTGCAGGGCCGTCAGCCGCATATCGCTGATGACAAACACGATTTTGTCGTTCTTCTCGCCGTTGATGACATAGGCTATTACGCGCGAAGAGATGTAGATGGTGATAAGCGAATAGAAGGAGAGATACAACGAAGGCTGAACAGCGTCATCAGGATTGCCTATGCCGAAACCGATGACCAGCAGGCCGAACAGCACCACGATGCCGTCCACCAGCAGGATGGCTTTCGAAAAGCGGATGTGGCAATACTTCTGAAGTATCATCGCCACAATGTCCGTACCGCCCGTAGTGGCGCGGCTGCGCACCACGATGCCGCCGCCAAGACCGATGATGACCGCACCGATGACCGAAGTCAGCATCAAGTGGTCGGACATATCCAGACAGCCGCCCAACAACTGCGTGGGGTCCAACTGATGGAGCGCCTCTTCGGTGGGATAGGAGAGGTAGGAGAGCACGTTCATGACAAGCGGAGTGAAAAGCGCCGCCACAATGGTGCGCGAACCCAACTTCGAGCCCAACAGCAATACGGAGATGATGAGCAAAGGAATGTCGAACATATAGCCGAACGTTCCCACCTGGACGGAGGGGAACAGATTGTGAAGCACGATGCTGGCTCCATACACCCCGCCCGGAACCAGGTTATAAGGATTGATGAAGTAAACAAAAGCCGAAGCCATGATGATGCAGCCCACAAAGATGCCTACCCACGATGATATTGTCTTTTTCATATTTAGTATAGTTGATATTTATACGGCAAATATACAATAATAGATGGAAACATAGGACATACACTCCACATAAATTTTCAGCCGACCCATCTTGTCCGGTTTACCACCCATTGTTGAAAACCTTGTTAAGACCCATCGCGTCCATCCGTACAACCAATTGACTATCAATCCATATCAATTGTTAATAACTAATGAACAGCGGTTCATTGGTCAGCCTTGCAGCTTCTTGAACAAGTCCCAAATAACGATGCCCGCCGTGACCGACACGTTGAGCGAATGCTTCGTGCCATATTGCGGTATCTCGATGCAGCCGTCCGAATGGTCTATCACCTCCTGTTGAACACCCTTCACCTCGTTGCCCATCACCACGGCATACTTCTTCGTCCGATCCAACTGCAAGTCGTTCAGCATGATACTGCCTTCGGCCTGCTCTACGGAATAGACCGTATATCCCTCCTGCTTGAGGTTATCAACCGCTTCAACCGCGTTATCAACATACTTCCAATCGACAGTGAATTCGGCTCCCAACGCCGTCTTGTGCATCTCAGGGTGGGGTGGGGTGGCGGTGATGCCGCAAAGGTAGATGCACTCGATGCGGAAGGCATCCGAAGTGCGGAACACGGAACCTATATTATGAAGGCTGCGGATATTATCCAGCACCACCACCAAAGGCAATTTCCGGGCTTCCTTAAACTCTTCCACACTGATACGGTTCAGTTCTGTTATCTTCAGTTTACGCATAATAAAATTTATATTTTATTGATTATCATTCGTTTAACAAGTCGTCACGAGAGAGCGTTTTCCGGTCGTGACAGACACTTGCTTCTGTCGCGTCAGACACTTGTGTCTGTCGTCTTGAACACTTGTGTCTGTCACGACAGAAGCAAGTGTCTGTCAAACGCCCCGATATGCCTGTCTGCAAAGATACTTTTTTCCGTTCACATCGCGGTTAATAACCGTTGAAAACGTGTCGATACACCCTGCAAAGAATTTCAAAAATAATACTTGCATTATTCAAAATCTTACCTATGCCGGCTGCTGAATCAACAAACCAAAAAAGTTAGGAGAAAACTTCCAGAAGTGTTTAAACACATTTTTCAGCATTGTTTCACTCCTAAATCCCATCAAAGTTATTAACTTTGCCGATTATCAACATGATGTTAATGAAGCGGGAAGATGAGCCGGTAGGAAGTTTATTTTCAAGAGATAGACCTTCATTTCCGATGTTAATAAACGGGGAATAAAGTTTCCTCCTGCATCTAATAACTTCAGGAGCAAAAAAAAGCCCGATTATTTCTCCACACTATTAACCGCCTATCATCAGCATCAATGGATTTTTTTTAAAAGAAGAGAAATTAAATTTTATAATTATGGATAATCTGATAGAAGCCATCAAGCAACTGAAGAAAGAGAAAAATGCCGTCATCATGGGGCATTACTACCAGCGGGGTGAAATACAAGAGATAGCCGACTATGTGGGCGACAGCCTGGCACTGGCGCAGCAGGCGGCACGGACGGATGCGGACATCATCGTGATGTGCGGCGTCCATTTTATGGGCGAAACGGCCAAAGTGCTCTGCCCCGACAAGAAAGTCCTGGTGCCCGACATGGCAGCCGGCTGTTCGCTGGCCGACAGCTGTCCGGCGGATGAGTTTGCCCGGTTTGTCGAAGAGCACCCCGGATATACGGTCATCTCCTACGTGAACACGACGGCCGCCGTAAAAGCGTTGACCGATGTGGTGGTCACCTCCACCAACGCCCGTCAGATAGTGGAAAGTTTTCCCAAAGATGAGAAAATAATCTTTGGACCCGACAGGAATCTGGGCGGTTATATCAACAGCGTTACCGGAAGAGATATGTTGATATGGGACGGAGCGTGCCATGTGCACGAGCAGTTCTCGGTTGAAAAGATGGTTGAGATAAAGCGTGCCCACCCCGATGCGGTGGTGCTGGCCCATCCCGAATGCAAGAGCACGATTCTGAAGCTTGCCGATGTGGTGGGTTCCACGGCTGCCCTGCTGAAGTACGCCGTGGCCCATCCGGAGAAGAGCTACATCGTCGCCACCGAGTCGGGCATCCTGCACGAGATGAAGAAGCAGTGTCTGCAGACCACGTTCATTCCCGCTCCTCCCGCCGACAGCACCTGTGCCTGTAACGAGTGCAGCTTCATGCGCCTGAACACGCTGGAGAAACTTTATGACTGCCTCAAGAACGAGTCTCCCGAAATAAAGGTGGATGCGGAAATAGCCGCGAAGGCCGTGAAGCCGATAAAGAGGATGCTGGAGATTTCGGCAAAATTAGGGTTGTGATTATTGGCAGGCTGAATTTCTTTCAGGCACGGATTACGCAGATTTCACGGATTTACAAAAGGAAAATGCCATGAAATCCGCATAATCCGTGCCTGAATTATCTCATTGTCCCTTTTCGTTTTGACACATCTCCATCGAATGCTTCGATGTATTATAGAAGCTGGTTTTATCTCATCAGGAACTTGCAAAGCTTGTTCGTCGCCACGGCCCGGTGGCTGATTTGATTCTTCAGTTCATTGCCCATTTCGGCAAAGGTCTGCGTATATCCCTCGGGGACGAAGATAGGGTCGTAGCCGAATCCCGAAGTACCTTTCCGGTTGCTGATGATCTCTCCTCTGATGATTCCTTCGAACAAGTGTTCCTTTCCGTCGATAATCAGGGCGAATACGGTGCGGAATTGTGCTTTGCGGTTCTCCACGCCTTCCAGGTCGTGCAGCAGTTTCTGCATGTTCGCTTCCGAGTCGTGTCCGTCGCCGGCATAGCGTGCCGAATAGATGCCGGGAGCGCCGCCAAGCGCTTCCACTTCCAGACCGGTGTCGTCGGCAAAGCAGTCTGTGTGGTAGTTTTCAAAAATATATCGGGCTTTCAGCAAGGCATTCCCTTCGAGCGTATCTGCCGTTTCGGGGATGTCGGCATGGCAACCGATCTCTTTCAGGCTGAGAAGTTCCACCTTATCTTTCAAGATGGCGGCTACTTCTTCCAGTTTATGCGCATTGTTTGTGGCGAATACAAATCTTTTTCTCATACCTTTTTATGCGTGTTGTTTTTGAAGGCTACTTCTATTTACTGAGAACTTATTTGCCTTTCAGCTTGTCGAACCCTTCTCCATATACACCGATGACGGAGCTTTGCGAGATGAAGGCGTTCGGGTCGATGTCTTTCACCAACCGGAATATCTCTACCGACTGACGTTTGTAGGCAAGTACCACCAATACCTTTACGTTTTGCTTGCTGTACCATCCTGTTCCGTCCAATACCGTCACACCCCGGTGGGTCTCTTTGATGATGCGGTCGGCAATCTTGTCATACTCTTTGGAGAAGATGAAGAACTGAACGGACTGGCGTGCGCTGTTCACCACATAATCCAGTACAAATCCGATGATGAACAGGGTTACGAAACCGAATATCACCCGCCTCCAGTCGTGGAATACGAAATAGCAGGAACTGATGATGATGAAGTCGCAAGCCATCACCATGCGTCCCAGCGTAACATCCTTGTACTTGTGGATGATGGCGGCAATGATATCCGTGCCTCCCGTGCTTCCGTTGCAGTTGAATACGATACCCAACCCGGCGCCACACATCGAGGCGCCTATCAGGCAAGCCATGAAGTCTTGTCCCTCTCCCAAAATCAGCGGAGGAACCCCGTTCGCATCGTTTACCAACAACTGGAAGAACCACAGAAGAAACGTCAGTGCGACGATGGCGTATGTGGTCTTTATACTGAATTTCGGTCCTAATATCTTGATGGCAAACGTCATCAGGACGGCATTGATGATGAAGTACGACCATTGGATGGGGAATCCTGTGGCGTAATAGAGGATGGCGCTGATACCCGTAGTACCTCCTGTAGTAATCTGGTAAGGCAACAGGAAGATCGCCCATCCCAAGGCATAGCTGACAAGTCCTAAGGTGATGAAGAAGTAGTCTTTCAACTCTCTCTGCACTTCGGCTTTGGTGGGTTTGGTGATTCGCATGGTTTTGTTTTTTTTAGTGACAAGTGACAAGTGGCAAGCTACGAGTTACGAGTTACAAGCTACCTCTTCTTGTCGCTCGTGGTTCGTAACTCGTATCCCGTAGTTCATTGACTTATTTAATTACGATGTTTACAATCTTCTTCGGCACTACGATGACCTTGACGATGGATTTTCCTTCCATCCACTTCGCCGAGCGCTCGTCTGCCAATACTTCGGCCTGGATGGCTTCGGAGGAGGCGTCGGTAGGGAACTCCATGTTGAAGCGTGCCTTGCCGTTGAAGGAGATGGTATAGTTTACGGTGTTTTCCACCAGATACTCTTCGTTGAATGCCGGCCATTGGGCGTCGCATACCGAACCCGCGTTGCCCAGCGTCTCCCACAACTCTTCGCATACGTGCGGGGCGAAGGGGGCGAGCACGATGATGAACTGGTTCAGGATTTCCTTCTTGCTGCACTTCATGCCGGACAGCTCGTTGACGCAAATCATGAAGGCACTGATGGAGGTGTTGTAGGAGAACTGCTCGATGTCGCCTGTCACCTTCTTAATCAGCTTGTGCAGGGATTTCAGCTCTTCGCGGGTGGCCGCTTCGTCCGTCACCAGGTAGCTGCCGCTGCGGTCGTAGAACAGCGACCAGAACTTCTTGATGAAGCGGTGTACGCCGTCGATGCCGTTCGTGTCCCACGGTTTGGACTGTTCCACGGGACCGAGGAACATCTCGTACATGCGCAGTGTGTCTGCACCGTATTTCTCGACAATCATGTCGGGGTTCACCACGTTGAACATGGACTTGCTCATCTTCTCTACCGCCCATCCGCAGATGTACTTGCCGTCTTCGAGGATGAACTCTGCCGTGTTGTATTCGGGACGCCATGCCTTGAAGGCTTCCACGTCCAGCACGTCGTTCGATACGATGTTCACGTCCACATGGAGTGGGGTGGTGTCGTACTGGTCTTTCAGGTTCAGCGATACGAAAGTATTGGTGTCTTTGATGCGATAGACGAAGTTGCTTCGGCCCTGAATCATGCCTTGGTTCACCAGTTTCTGGAACGGCTCTTCCACGGCGGAGATGTTGATGTCGTGCAGGAACTTGTTCCAGAAGCGGGAGTAAATCAGGTGGCCGGTGGCATGTTCGGTACCGCCCACGTAGAGGTCCACGTTGCGCCAGTATTCGTCCACTTTCTTGTCAATCAGTGCCGTGTGGTTGCGCGGATCCATGTAGCGCAGGTAGTAGGCGCTGGAACCGGCGAATCCCGGCATGGTGTTGAGTTCCAGGGGGAAGATGGTGACGTTGTCTATCTTTTCGTTCTCTACGACGCAGTTGTTCGCTGTGTCCCATGCCCAACGGGTGGCGTGTCCCAACGGCGGCTCGCCTGTTTCGGTAGGCAGGAATTTGGCCACTTCGGGCAGCTCCAGCGGCAGGCAGCTTTCGGGAATCATGTAGGGCATGTTGTCCTTGTAGTAAACCGGGAACGGTTCGCCCCAATAGCGCTGGCGCGAGAAGATGGCGTCGCGCAGGCGGAAGTTCACCTTCACGCGGCCCAGGTTGTGCTCTTTTACATATTTCTTCGTAGTGGCGATGGCCTCCTTGATGGTCAGTCCGTTCAGGTTCAAGTCGCAGTAAGGCTCCACGCCTGCCTTCGGAGAGTTGCAGACGATGCCTTCTTTGGCGTCGAAGCTCTCTTCGCTGACGTCGCAACCTTCCACCAGCGGGATGATGGGCAGGTTGAAGTGCTTGGCGAAGGCGTAGTCGCGGCTGTCGTGCGCAGGTACGGCCATGATGGCACCTGTTCCGTAGCCGGCCAGCACATAGTCGCTGATCCAGATGGGCACTGCTTCGCCGGTGAAGGGGTTGATGGCATAGCTTCCTGAGAATACGCCCGTCACGCTGCGGTCGGCGATGCGCTCGCGCTCGGTGCGCTTTTTGGTGCGTTCCAGGTAGGCATCCACTTCGGCTTTCTGCGCTTCGGTGGTGACTTTTGCCACCAGTTCGCTTTCGGGGGCCAGCACCATGAAGGTGACGCCGAACATGGTGTCGGCGCGGGTGGTGAAGATGGTGAACTCCAGGTCACTGTCTTTCACCTTGAACTGCACTTCGGCACCTTCGCTGCGCCCTATCCAGTTCTTCTGTGTCTCTTTCAGCGATTCGGTCCAGTCGATGGTCTCCAGTCCGTCCAGCAGGCGCTGTGCGTAGGCCGATACGCGGAGGCACCATTGGCGCATCTTCTTCTGCACTACGGGGAAACCGCCGCGCTCGCTGACGCCGTCCACCACTTCGTCGTTGGCCAGCACGGTACCCAACTGCGGGCACCAGTTCACCATCGTTTCGCCCAGATAGGCGATGCGGTAGTTCATCAGTACTTCCTGTTGTTGCTGTTCGTTCATGGCGTTCCACTCTTCGGCGCTGAAGTGCAGCTCTTCGCCGCACGCGGCGTTCAGTCCTTCGCTGCCCTGTTTGGGGAAGGCTTCTATCAGTTCCCGGATGGGGCGTGCCTTTTGGGTGTCGTTGCAGTAGTAGCTGTTGAACATCTGCTGGAAGGCCCATTGCGTCCAGTGGTAGTATTCGGGGTCGCAGGTGCGGATTTCGCGGTTCCAGTCGAAGGAAAAACCTATCTTGTCGAGCTGTTCGCGGTAGCGGTTGATGTTGTTGACGGTGGTAATCGCAGGGTGCTGTCCCGTCTGGATGGCGTATTGTTCGGCGGGCAGTCCGTAAGCGTCATATCCCATGGGGTTCAGTACGTTGAAACCTTGCAGTCGTTTGTAGCGGGCGTAAATGTCCGAAGCGATGTATCCCAACGGGTGTCCTACGTGCAATCCCGCGCCTGAGGGGTAGGGGAACATGTTCAGCACATAGAATTTCTGCTTCGTCTCGTCTTCCGTCACTTGGTAGGTTTTGTTCTCCACCCACCGTTTCTGCCATTTCTTTTCAATCTCCCTGAAATTGTATTCCATACTGCTATTTGTTAGTATATTGTTGAAAACAGTGTTTATTCAATGGTTGAAAACCGATGTTCGCCTGGTTAAAACCGGTTAGTATTCGGTTAATATCGGTGCAAATTTACGTGTTTATTTTCAGATATGTAGCGATACGGGCTAAAAAAGTCGTTTGTAGGCATCAGGTTACTGAATATATGCCTCGTTTGACAGACACTTGCGTCTGTCGTCTCAGACACTTGTGTTTGTCATCTTGAACACTTGTGTCTGTCGCGCTAGACACAAGTGTCTGTCAAACGGGGTATATGGAGGGTGGTTTTCGAGGGATTCTGTCGGCTTTTTTAAGTTAAAGTTTGTCTGTTTTTGTTCCGTATTCTTTTGAGAGTCTCTTTCAGGTAAAATCCGTTTAGTCAACAGGTTATCAGTTTAATAAATATTATCCATTAATGCTATGCAAATTATCCGTGGATGATTTGTATAGTTGATTTGGATGATTTGACTAGCCCTTCTTTGCAATGTAGAATGATATTTGCGGAAAATTTTATAATTAATTTTAAATTCATGTTCTATGAAAAGGAATATTAATAATTGCTGCTTCTTTTCCAGAAAGATGGTTTTGGGAGCATCGTTGGCTTTGATTGCCGGCGGATCTGTATGGGCGGCAGGCGGAAATTCCACATCACCTTATGTTGACGTGATAGAGAATGTCATGCAACAGAAGACTATCAAAGGTGTGGTCGTTGATGCTGCGGGCGAACCTGTTATTGGTGCGAATGTGATTGTAAAAGGAACTACAAACGGTGTCATTACCGATATTGACGGTAATTTCACGTTGAATGTGCCTGTAAACTGCACTTTGCAGATTTCGTTTATCGGTTATACGACTAAAGAAGTGAAGGTGACCGCTGCGACTTCCAATCTCTCCATTAAGCTGGAAGAAGATTCGAAGACATTGGACGAGGTGGTAGTGGTAGGTTACGGCGTGCAGAAGAAGGCTAACTTGACCGGTGCCGTTTCTGCCGTAGATTTTGAAGAACAAGCCAAATCACGTCCTGTCACTACGGTATCGGCCGCATTGGCCGGTTTGAGTGCCGGTGTGCAAGTGATGCAGAACTCCGGTCAGCCCGGTAGCGATGGTGCCACCATTCGTGTGCGTGGTGTGGGAACCTTGAATGATGCCAATCCGTTGGTTTTGATCGATGGTATGGAAGGTTCTATGGACAATGTGAATGCGCAGGATATCGAGTCCATCTCTATTCTGAAAGATGCCGCATCTTGTGCCATCTACGGTTCGCGTGCCGCCAATGGTGTGATTTTGATTACTACCAAGAAAGGTAAAGGACGCGTCAGTGTGAACTATAGCGGACGTCTGTCGTATGCGCAGCCTACCAATCTGATTGACTTTGTGAACAATTACGCCGATTACATGGAATTGATTAACGAATCATTCACCAACATCGGACAGCCTGCTCACTTTAACCAAAGCACCATTGACACATGGCGCGAGAAGTCACTGAGACCCAACGAGGTGAACGAGTTGGGAGTACCCAATTATGTGGCTTACCCGAATACCAACTGGCAGGATGAAATCTTTAAAAACGGTATCATCAATGACCACAACATCTCGTTGAGCGGTGGTACGGAAAGCGTGCGTTTCCTTACATCATTGGGCTACCTCGACAACCCCGGTCTGGTAGATAACACAGGTATCAAGAAGTATAAGATACGCGTCAACCTGGAAGCCGACGTAGCCAAATGGCTGACCGTAGGTACACGTATTTACGGTGACATGCAGGATCAGGAGGCCGGAAACTTCTCGAATGCCAACAACTACCTGAGGCAGACCACTCCGGGTATCTATCCCGAATGGAAAGGCAACTACGGTTATCCCGAAGCGCCCGAAGAAAGCCCGACGGCCAATGGCATCTTGCAGTTCTTGAACAACCAGAACGGTACGCGCAAGAAAACGAATGTGAACGCCACTGCTTTCAGCAAAGTCACATTCATGAAAGGACTCACATGGACGTTCAACTTCAACTACAAGCGCTACTGGTATGAGGCACGTACATGGTCACACGCCAGCGACCAGGTGAAATTCAGCACGGGCGAAGTGATTAAGCCCGGAACAACTCCCGACCTGATGAACACCTCGTTCAACAATGAAGGAAACTGGTCATATACATTGGAGAACATCCTGAACTACAATACCACGATTGCCAAGAACCATAACATCAATGTGATGGCCGGTTATCAGGAATGGTACAAATACTGGAACACTTCCAATGGTAGCTTGAAGGGATTGATAGACGAATCCATCAACGTGCCCAGCTCAGCCACAGAGATGCAAAGCATCGGCGGAACCGCCAATGACCGCGCCACCCGCTCTTTCTTCGGCCGTGTGAACTATGATTATAAAGGAATCTACCTGTTCGAAGCCAACTTGCGTTACGATGGTAACAGCCGTTACGGAAAAGACCATCGTTGGGGCACCTTCCCCTCATTCTCTGCCGGATGGAGAATCTCGGAAGAGGATTTCATGGCAGGATCACGTTCTTGGTTGGACAACTTGAAGATCCGTGCTTCTTGGGGTAAACTGGGTAATGACGGTGGTGACGATGTAGGCAACTACGAATATCAGTCCGTTTACGGTATCACCGATTACTCATTCGGTGGCAAGCAGGTGTCAGGTCTGGCCATGACCGGATTGGCCAATGCGGCACTGGGTTGGGAAACCAGCAACAACACGAACTTCGGTATCGACTTTGCCGCATTTGGCAACCGCTTCACCGCTACGTTTGATGTCTATAACAAGCGTACTACAGGTATCCTTACCACCCGCAGCATCCCCATCACGCTGGGAGGTCTGTCGGCTCCCCGTGTGAACATCGCCAAGATGGATGCCAAAGGTTTTGAAATAGACCTGGGATGGAGAGACCGTATCGGTAAAGTGGAATACTCGGTAAGAGGTAACTTCTCGTACAATGCCAATAAGGTGAAGAGCTACAACGGACGTTACTATGAAGGATGGAAATATGAAAAAGGAAAGGATTCGACCGGAGCGCCTATCTACGGATATACCCGCGATAAGAACGGAAACTTCAACTATGTGGATAAGAATGGAAATTCAGTGACCGATGATTCAAAGAAGGTCTGGGGTAACAACGCCGGCGATGTATTCAATAACGGTGGTTCAAGCAGCCCGATTGTGGAAGACCACATGAAAGGTGAATGGTACTTGATGGATGCTTACAAGGGTAATGGAAAATACTTTGACGCACAAGGCAATGTGATGCCCGGAGGTGGTCCGAAGGACGGTATGATTCGTACGGAGAAAGATATGGAATGGCTGAAAGCCATGATAGCTGCTGGTTATGAATTCTGGCCGAACAAGACTATCGGAAAGAACAGCATCTGGTATGGAGATGTGATTTATGCCGATGCCAACGGTGATGGCATTTATGGTAACTCTTACGACAAGGTGTTCCAGAATGTATCTTCCGATCCTAAATATACGTTTGGTTTCCAGGCTTCAGCCGCATGGAACGGGTTCGACTTCTCCATGAACTGGGCAGGTGCCGCCGGACGTAAGCTGTATTGGGGTTATACCACCGGTTACAATAGTTCCGGAACACGTGTAGGTGTGGGTCTTCCTAAGATGATTGCAGATAATCACTATTTCTACGATCCTGAAAATCCCAATGATCCGCGTACCAACATCAACGGTAAATACTGCCGTCTGACAAATGGCGAAAGCGGCCATCAAGACCAGCAGACCAGTACCCGTTTCCTGTATAGCGGCGATTATCTGAAACTGAAGAACCTTACCATTGGTTATACGTTGCCGAAACACATTACAAACAAGCTGTTTACTCAAAACATTCGTGTATATGTTTCGGGCGAGAACTTGCTCAGCATAGACGACTTCCCCGGACAGGACCCGGAAATAGGTTCTACACCTCAGTACACTTCTGTTCGTTCGTTTGCGTTTGGAGCTAATATCACATTCTAAAAAATAGAAAGAAAAAAATGAAAGCATTAAGAAATATAATAGCCATATCCGCCGCCGCTTTGGTCATGAGCGGATGTCAAGGTGATTTGCTGGAGACAGCACCCTACGGAAGTGTTGCAGCAGGCAACATGTGGACTTCCGAAAATCTGGCAGACAAAGGTGTTACTGCTATTTACTCCACCTTGCGTCAATCTTATGTAGGTTTGCAGGTGTATCAGATGGACTGCTTCGGTGTGTCTGCCGACTGTCGTGACCAGGATTATCCCATTATGGTGAACAAAGTAACGACAGCAAATAGTATGTTCAGCAGTTACTGGTCGCAGCACTATTCCGGCATTTCGCGTGCCAATGATGCCATTGTCCATCTTCCCGATGTGAAAATGTCCGAAGACAAAAAGGCACGTTACATGGCCGAAGCCAAGGTGATGCGCGCTTACTTCTATTACAAGCTGAACATCATGTATAAGGGAGTGCCTGTATATCTGGAACCGGTGGAAGCATCGGAATGCACTAAGGGGCAGAGTTCGGAAGCCGAAGTATGGAAAGTTATTATAGATGACTTGACAGATGCTATTAACGAACCGAATTTGCCGAACATCTATGCTGAAGGTTCTAGCGACTATGGACGTGTCACCAAAGGTTTGGCATACGCTCTGCGTGGAAAAGCTTATTTGTATCAGAAAGAATATGCCAAGGCTGCCAGCGATTTCGAAGCAGTGGGCAAGTGCGGTTTCTCTCTGTTCCAGGGCGAATACAAGCAATTGTTCAAAGAAGCTAACGAACAGTCTTCCGAAATGATTTTCTCTGTACAATGCATCGGGCTCGACGGACTGGGAAATGATATCAGTTTCCGTTACGGAACACGTAGTTCCTTCGGCTCTTGCTGGAACACCTACCTTGCCAGCACAGACTTTGTAGAGACATACGAAAACGCTGACGGAAGTGAGTTTGATTGGGATGACTATCTGCCCGGATATAATGAAATGGAACCTGCCGCCCGTTCGGTTTATTTCTTCCGCGATGGCTTGACCGAAGATGAAATAAAGAGTCTTGAAAAGACTGGTGCCGATATGAGCAAGTACCTGCCCACGGGAAATGAAGAACGCATCAAGGCCGCATACGCTCACCGCGATCCGCGTCTGACTGCCACTATTATCACTCCGTATGCCGAATATAACGGTGCGAACAACTCCAACGAGTTTACCTACACCCTGCGTTGGCCCTATCGTGGTTTTGATACGGCGGCTCCGTTCGACCTGAAGACGGATACCAACAACCGTTTCTATTATCTGTTCCGCAAATTTGTGGCTGAAGGTGCTTCTGAAATACCGAACCGTTCTTATTCGCCCATCGACATTCCGTTGATCCGCTATGCCGACATCCTGTTGAATCTGGCAGAATGCTACAACGAGATGGACCAGATGGACCAAGCTGTGGAATGTGTGAATCAGGTGCGTGGACGTGCTGGAGCCGCTTTGTTGAACTCCAACGAGCCTACTACCGTGACCGGAAAAGATAACCTGCGCGAACGCATCCGCAACGAACGCCGTTGGGAATTCAATGGTGAAGGTGTGAACTTCTTTGATGAAATGCGTTGGGGCACTTGGAAAGAAAGCAAGTTCTTCGAAGGCTCAGGTCTGAAACAAATCTGGGGTGAGCCTCAGTATCTGTATGCATGGAGTGGAGATCAGGTATATACATGGCCGGCTCCGTGGAGCGAACGTCAGTTAAACGAAAACCTGACTTTAGCTGATGGTTGGAGAGACTAATGGCTCAATCTGTAGATATATGTAATATGAGCTAAAAAAGGAGCTTTCCTCCGTTAGGGAGATAACCGATAGCGAAACTGCTTTGACCTTTGTGTGGAATTCATACAAGATCAAGGCAGTTTCTTTTTTTATGCAGTAAAAAGACATAAAGTTGTATGACTGGCTAAATGAAGATGAAAAAGAAATGATATTGAAAGAGTGTTTTCCTGTGTTTTTGTCTTGTTTGGATAATATGTGTATATATTAAGCACAAAAAGAATACCTTTTTGCTTCTTTTTTTCTCATCTTTGCCTCATTATTTTATTCTATCAATATCATGAAAAAATTAGTAGCTTTACTATTTGTATTAATTTATGTGTCCGCTGTCTCCGCTTATACGGAACGGAACCTGCTTCAGAAGCAAGCCGACATGAACCGGTTGAAAGAAGTATTGGTGTTGGACCGGAAGTGGGTCACTTATCCCGACTATGACGACCGTGCCGGTTGGGACGCCTTTCTGGGTGCATTCAAAGAAGAATATATCCGACGGGGAGAGAAAATGTTGGACTACCGGTGGCAAGTTGTCAGAGCCACCGATTACCTCGCTTTCGAACGCACCGGTGACCGCAAGATTATGGAAGATCCCTTTGGTGCCAACAACAATGCCATTGCCGACCTGCTCATGGCCGAACTGGCAGAAGGAAAAGGCCGTTTCATCGACCAGTTGGTGAACGGAGTCTTCCATACTTGCGAGATGACCTCATGGGCACTTTCCGCCCACATCATCGTGCAACCCACTCAGCGGGCATTGCCTGCATACGACTATCCTGTCATCGACCTTACTTCGGGTGACTTGGGCGGACTGCTTTCGTGGACCTACTACTTCATGCACCGGTCGTTCGACAAGATGGACCCTGAGATTTCACGCCGGCTGCGTCACGAACTTCAGACCCGCATCCTTGACCCATACGTGAACAACGATTCTTTCTGGTGGATGGCACGCAATTACAACGGACGCATGCTCAACAACTGGAACCCCTGGTGCAACAGCAACGTCCTGATGTGTTTCATGTTGCTGGAAGACGACCGCGACAAACTGGCCCGGGGAGTCTATCTGACCATGGAGTCGGTGGACAAGTTCCTCAACTACATCAAGGCTGACGGAGCCTGCGAGGAGGGACCCTCCTATTGGGGGCACGCCGCCGGAAAGACGTTGGACTATCTGGAGCTGCTTTCGGCCATCACCGGAGGGAAGGTGGATATCTTCGCAGACTCCATGGTCCGGAGTATGGGCGAATATATCTCACGCTCCTACGTAGGCGACGGTTGGGTGGTGAACTTTGCCGACGCGTCGGCGCACGGAGGGGGAGACGCCTCTCTGATTTACCGTTTCGGTAAGGCGGTGAACAGCGATGAGCTGAAAGGATTTGCCGCCCTGATGCGTAAACCGTCCGCCTTGCCCCACAACGGCCGTGACATTTTCCGCACCCTGACTTCCATCGCCATCGACAAGGAGCTGCAACAGACGGCTCCCATGCACGAAAACCGCCCCTTCACCTGGTATCCTGAGACGGAATTCTGCTATCTCTCCACCAAAGAGGGACTGTTTCTTGCAGCCAAAGGAGGCTATAATGACGAAAGCCACAACCATAACGATGCCGGAACCTGTTCGGTATGGATGGACCGGACACCGGTATTGATAGATGCCGGCGTGGGTACTTACACCCGTCAGACTTTCAGCAGCGAGCGCTATTCCATCTGGACCATGCAAAGCGATTACCACAATCTTCCGATGATAAACGGAGTGTCCGAGAAATATGGCAAGAAATACAAAGCCACCGAAGTGAAGGCCGGCAAAAGCAGTTTTGAAGCCAACATCGCCACTGCCTATCCCGAAGAAGCCAAAGTGAAAAGATGGATACGTTCGTATCAAGTGAAAGGCAGGCAGGCCCGTATCAGCGACTCTTTTGAACTGGAAGAGACGGTAGCTCCCAATGTGGTCAACTTCATGACGTGGGGAGAGGTGGAACCGTCGGAAAAGGGGAGAGTCAGCATCCGCGTCGGTCGTGTAAACGCGGTGTTGCTTTACGATGCCGCCCTGTTCGACCTGACCGTGGAACCTTTGGAACTGACCGATTCCAGGCTGTCCAACGTATGGGGAAATACCATCTGCCGGCTGTCATTCAAAGCAAAACAACAGACTAAGAAAGGAAATTATTCATTTACCATAAAGAAGTTATAATTATGAAACTGAAAACATCTATTCTTTTGGGATGTGCAGCATTGTTCACTGCAACTTCGTGCGTCACTACGCCGACCCAAAAATCGTGGCAGGAACAAGCCGTCGAGAACGCCCGTGCGCAAATCGGTCTGGAAATCGATACGATTGAAGCCAGTGGAAAGTGCCTGAATCCGGTTACTCTCAACAGCAAGGGAGGAGTCTATTATTGCGGATATGCCGACTGGCGCAGCGGATTCTTCCCCGGAAGTGTATGGTACCTGTACGAACTGACCGGCGACGCAACGCTGCTTCCGCTGGCGCAGAAATATACCGAAGCCATCCGTGAAGCGCAGAACCTGACCTGGCACCACGACATCGGTTTCATCATCAATTGCAGTTTCGGAAACGGTCTGCGCCTTTCGGGCAAGCCCGAATACAAGGATGTCATGATACAGGCAGCCAAGTCGCTCTGCACCCGTTTCCACGAAAAGCCGCAGGTCATCCAGAGCTGGGATGTGGTGGGAGACAGCTGGCAGTCCAAACGCGGATGGGAATGTCCGGTGATTATCGACAACATGATGAACCTGGAACTGCTGTTCGAGGCAACCAAGCTTTCCGGTGACTCTGCTTACTACAACGTGGCCGTGGCACATGCCGACCGCACCCTTCAGGAACACTTCCGTCCCGACGGCAGCTGCTATCACGTGATAGACTATAGCATCGAAGACGGAACCGTACGCCATCGCCAGACCGCACAGGGATATGCGGACGAATCGGCCTGGTCCAGAGGACAGGCATGGGCGGTATATGGATATACGGTATGCTATCGCGAGACAAAGGACCGCAAATACCTGGACCAGGCGCTCAAGACTTTCCATTTCATGAAAGACCACAAGCGGATGCCCGCCGACCTGATTCCTTACTGGGACATGGACGCGCCCAACATCCCCAACGAACCGCGCGACGCGTCGTCGGCATCGGTCATCGCATCGGCCTTGTATGAAATCAGTACCTATCCGGTAGAAAACCCGCAATCGTATAAGGAATATGCCGACAAGATGCTGGAATCGCTCGCTACGCCGGAGTACACCGCTCCTTTGGGCGAGAACGGACGCTTCATCTTGATGCACAGCGTTGGTAGCATCCCCCACAACAGCGAGATTGACGTGCCGTTGAACTATGCCGACTACTACTATCTGGAGGCTTTGAAGCGCAAGGCGGATTTGGAGAAATAAGGGCAATAAAAGATACCTGTCATGAAGAAACTTTTCATTTTTACAATCGCGTTGCTGGGCTGTCTTTCCATGACAAGCTGTGCGACGCAGTCTGAAACAAAGGCTGAAGCGACAGCGAAAGCCAAACACATTGTCTATATCGGTCTGGACGGATGGGGCTCATACAGCATGCCCAAGGCCAATATGCCGACCGTGAAGAAGCTGATGGAGCAAGGATGCTATACGATGCAGAAGAGAACGGTGCTCCCCTCATCAAGTGCGGTCAACTGGGCATCCATGTTCATGGGAGCCGGTCCCGAACTCCACGGCTATACGGAGTGGGGTTCACGCACACCCGAACTGCCTTCGCGCGTCGTCTTGAAGAACAACATCTTCCCCACCATCTTCCAGATCTACCGCGACGCCCGTCCGGAGGCCGAAATCGGCGCCCTCTACGAATGGGAAGGCATCAAGTATCTGGTGGATACGCTGTCGGTCAATCATTTTGCCAAAGCTCCCGACTACAATGAATATCCTGCTGCCCTGTGCGAGATGTCGGAAAAATACATTGTAGAGAAGAAACCGGCGTTGGTTGCCATCTGCTTCGACAATCCCGACCATGTGGGACACGCGGACGGCCATGACACTCCGGCCTACTACAGCAAGCTGGAAGAGCTGGACGGATATATCGCCCGTATCGTGAAGGCGGTGGAAGAGGCAGGCATGATGGAGGAGACCATCTTTATCGTCACTTCCGACCACGGCGGCATCAACAAGGGTCACGGCGGAAAGACCATGAACGAGATGGAGACACCGTTCATCATCTGCGGAAAGAATGTGAGACAGGGCGGAGAGTTCCGGGAAAGTATGGTGCAATATGATGTGGCCGCAACCATGGCCTATATATTGGGACTGGAACAACCGCAAGTATGGACAGGACGTCCGATGAAACAACTTTTTAAATAAACAAATATCATGAAATTACGATTACTGACTATCGCACTGTTATCGGTGCTTTTCCTGACGGACATGTCCGCTAAGAAAAAAAACACGGCGCCGGTTGGCGACCGGCAGCAATGGGCCGAACTTTGTTACCGCATTGCCGCTCCGGTATTGGAGAATATGAGTAAGGGAGAACTGCAGAAGAACATGCAACTGGAATTCAGCCCCACTTGGGACGGACGCGACAAGCGCGTGGCCTATATGGAGACATTCGGTCGCCTCATGGCCGGCATCTCTCCCTGGCTGGCTCTTCCCGATGACGATACGGAAGAAGGCCGGATGCGCAAGCAGCTCCGTGAATGGGCGGTGGCGTCTTACAAGAACGCCGTTGACCCCGAAAGTCCGGACCTCCTGTTGTGGGAGACCAATTCCTCGCAGCGGCTGGTGGATGCCGCCTATCTGGCGGAGAGTTTCCTCCGTGCTCCGGAGGCCACGTGGAACCTGCTGGACGAGACGACCCGCAAACGCTATGTGGAGCGCTTCCAACGGCTGAAGATTGTACGTCCCGCCTACAACAACTGGTTGCTGTTCCGCGGCCTGATAGAGGCTTTCCTGCTGTCGGTAGGCGAGGATGCCGACCAGTATGCGCTGACCGTGGCCGTCAACAAAATCAACGAGTGGTACCTGAGCGACGGCTGGTACTCCGACGGTCCTGAGTTCGCGTTGGATTATTACAATGCCTACGTCATCCACCCCATGTATATAGAGATGCTGGAAACGCTGAACAAGAATAAGTTCTGGACTCCCGTCAGCCCCGCTTTGGCCATCAAGCGTATGCAGCGTTTCAATGTCTTTATGGAGCGGCTCATCTCTCCGGAAGGAACTTATCCTGCCTTTGGCCGTTCGGTGGTCTATCGCATGGGAGCTTTCCAGACACTGGCCATGGCAGCCTGGAAGTACGGATTGCCCGAAGGGCTGACCAACGGACAGGTGCGTAGCGCGTTGACAGCCATCATGCACAATATGTTCAAGATAGAGGGAAACTTCAACGAAGGCGGATTTCTCCAGTTGGGTTTTGTAGGCCATCAGCCCGATTTGTCCAATTACTATACCAATAACGGCAGTTTGTATATGACCTCATTGGTATTCATGCCGTTGGGCTTGCCCGCCGACCATCCTTTCTGGACGGATCCCGCTCAGCCGTGGACTTCGCAGAAAGCCTGGAGCGGACAGCAGTTCCCCATTGACGGGCATCAATCTTTGAGAAAGTAGTGGGTAAGTTACAAGCTACAAGTGAATGAGCTACAAGGAGAAACGGACTGGATTTTTACCGATATTTTATTCATAAAACAGGCAGATAAGAGCTTTGTAACTCGTAACTCATTCACTCGTAACTCGTAGCTTATATCTTGTAACTTTGACAGACACTTGCTTCTGTCGTCTTGAACACTTGCTTCTGTCATGACAAACACTTGTGTCTGTCGCGACAGAAGCAAGTGTCTGTCAGATGGTATTTATATTGCTGATAATCAGTCTTTGAAATTTCTTTCAGGCGTATGTCTGTCCTATAGATTATGCCTGTTCTTCGCCTTTCTTTTCCTTTTTGTAGTTCTGAGGGGGACATCCATACTGGTTCTTGAAACAGCGGCTGAAATACATCGGCGAGCTGAAGCCGCAACGGTCGCTGACTTCGGCGATGGGAATGTTGGCATACCGGCGCAGCAGTGTGGCGGCGTGCTTCAGACGATAGTTCAATATGTAGTTGTTGGGCGTCATGCCGGTCAGTGCCTTGAACTTCATATAGAGCAGCGAGCGTCCGATGCCCACTTCCCGGCAGAGCACGGGTATGTCGAATTCCAAATCGTCGATGTGCTGTTCTATCACCTGCGACACGCGTTTCAGCAGGTCCTTGTCCAGCGGGTTGATGCTGGTCAGGTCTATCTCCGAAAGGGGTTGCTTGTCGAACTGGTGCTGGATGAGCAGGCGGTTCCGTATCAGGTTGTTGACGCGGGTCAGCAACAGGCGGGCATGGAAGGGTTTGGTGATGTAGTCGTCCGCTCCCCGGTTGAAGCCCTCGATGTTCTGTTCGGGCGAGTTGAGCGCGGTGAGCAGGATGACGGGGATGTGGCAGAAATCCAGGTTGTTCTTTATCTGGAGGCACATTTCGGTGCCGGTCATTTCGGGCATCATCACGTCGCTGACTATCAGGTCGGGCTTGCATTGATAGACCTGTTTGAGCCCCTCTTTTCCGTTGCGGGCACAAGCCACGCGGTAGAAGGGGCTGAAAAGTTCTACCAGCACCTGTAGCAGCTCTTCGTTGTCTTCTACCAGCAGCAGGGTGCGCGACTTGTCGGTGACCGCCTCCATATCCGCTTTTTCTTCGGGCTGTTGTGCATCGGCGTCGAGCGGGAGCGGGTCGGGCAGTGAGCCTTGCACAATCGTCTCTTCGGGCCGGCGGGTGATGAGGCGGATGTTCCGGTCGTTTTCGAACTCCTCTTTCAGCCTCGGCAGCTCTACGGTGAAGGTGGTTCCTTTGCCCAATGTGCTCTGCACCTTTATCCGGCCGTGATGCTTCTCTACAATGGTCTTCGTCAGTGCCAGTCCGATGCCGGTTCCGCTGAAGAGACTGCTTTTCTTTGCAGGGTCGTCGCTCTGGTAGAAACGGTTGAATATCTTGTCGGTTTCCTGTTCGGAGATGCCGATACCGGTGTCGGTGATGGACAGGACCATCTGCCCGTGGGTGAATTCGCCCGACAAGGAGACGGAGCCTCCGTCGGGGGTGTATTTGAAGGCGTTGGAAAGCAGGTTGAAGAATACCTTCTCCATCAGTTGCGCGTTGAACCAGCATTCGAACGGAACGTCGGGCAGGCGGAATTCGTAATTGATGTTCCGCTGGCGGGCGTAGTCGGCAAACGACAGGTAAATCTCTTTCAGGAAGGCGGCAATGTCTTGTCTGCTCAATTGCAGGGTTTCATGGTTCTGTTCCAACTTTCTGAATTCCAACAGTTCCGATACCAGGTTGTGCATCTTTCCGGCGTTTTTCTTGATTTTCAGAATCTGGTTGTAGATGGAGGGAGTCAGCGAATACCTTTGCAGCAGAATGTCGATATGGCTGATAATCAGCGTGAGCGGTGTCCTGAACTCGTGGCTTACGTTGGTGAAGAACACCAGTTTCTCCTGGTTCATCTTTTCAATCTGTTGTTTCTCGAAGCGTTCCTTCTCCAAAGAGAGTGCCAGTGTGCGCTTTGCCAGACGGCTGGAGACGAAATAGTAGAGACAGCCGGAGGTGAGCAAGAGGTAGAGCATCCATGCCCACCATGTATCGTACCAGGGGGAGGTGATGACCAGTCGCAGACTGATTTCGCGGTTCTTCGTGCGGGCGCTCTGTCCGTTGTCGATGGCGGCCGCCACCTTGAATGTGTAGGTTCCCGGGGCCAGGTTGGTATAGTGTGCTTCGGGGTGCCGGGTGGTGATCCAGTTCTGGTCCAATCCTTCCAGCTTATAGCGGTATTGCTTCTTCGACAGCAGCAGCTCGTAGTCGGGCAGCGAAAAGCCGATAATCAGGTTGTTCTGCCGATGGTTCAGCGTCAGTTGGCGGGTGTAGGGTAGGGAGACTTTCAAGATGCCGGTCTTGTCTTGCGGGGCGACGGGCTGGTTGTTCACCCATAGCTGTGAAAAGTATAAATCGGGCGTGGGATGAAGTGAATTCACTTTGTTGAAGTCGTTTTCGGAAAGTACGGTCACACCTTGCGTGTCGCCGATGAATATCTTGCCCTCGTCGGATATGAACAGGCCGCATCCGCTGATGATGTAGGAAGAGGCGAAATCGTCGCGCAGGTTCAACGAGGTAAATCGGTTCTCGTTCGGGTAGAAGCAGGTCACTCCCCGGTCGCTGGTGACCAGGACGCTGTTGTCGTGTGAGATGCAGAGGTTGTAGCAGAAATCGCTGGGCAGCTGTCCGTCGCCTGCCGTATAGTGGGTGATTTTTCGGGTGGCACGTTCATAAAAGAACATTCCTCCACCCAATGTGCTGACATACGCTCCCGTGTCTGTGGAGCGTATGCGGGTAATCCTCGCTTTGTTGTTTTCTAACGGTAGGGGTATCTCCTGCATCTCTTTCGGGGCAGACAGGCTGATGATCAGGAAAGAGGTGTTTTGTGCCAAATAGAGGTTTCCATCGGGGTCGATGTCGAAGTATTCATAATATCTGTCGGGCGCATCCAGTTTTTGGAAGTGCTGGGTGTTTACGTCCAAGCGGAATACTCCGTTGCGTGCCGACAGATAGAGTTGTCCGTTCCACATCTTCACATAAAAGACAATCTCGTTGGGGGCGTTCTCGCCTTTCTGTTCGTTCAGGTAGTTGTGGAACTGTCCGGTCCGGATGTCGTAACGCGACAATCCGCCCAGATGGGTGCCGACGTAGAGGCAGTGGTTCTTTGGGTCGTATGCGATGCTCTTGATGTTGTTGTGCGGAAGCGAGTTTGCTTTTCCGTCCGCCGTCAGTTGGCGCACGACGTTCCAGTCTTTGTCTATGCAGGTGATGCCTCCGCCATCGGTGCTCAGCCATAGATTCCCTTCCTTGTCGGTCAGGATGTCGCCGATGTAGGAATAGTAGGGTGTACGGGTGTTGCTTTTGTCATAGTCATAGCGCATGAAAGTCTCGCTTCTGGGGGTGAAGTAATTCACTCCGCCAAAATAGCTTCCCACCCATATCGTCCCCTGCCTGTCTTTATACAGGGAGAAGATGGAGGGATGGGTGAGCCCGCCGGCATGCTGCGGAATCCGAATCAACGAATACTCTTGTGTCCGTGTATTGTATTTCTGTAGTCCGTCGAAGGTGCCGAACCAGATGTTGTGTTCATTGTCTTCCACAAACATACGTATTTGCCGACTGCTGATGCCTGCCGGTGTTCCGGGGCTGTAGGGCACTTTGTATGCCTCCTCTCCTTCCTTCATCCGGTAGAGTCCGTCCATCCGGGTGCCTATCCAGAATTCTTTTTCCGAACTTTCGAACAGCTGATAGACGTCGATGCCTTTCAGCAGTTGCTTCTGATAGAGGGTGGTGCGGTCGATAAGATATACTCCGTTTTGCGTGCCGATGCCTATCTTGTCGGGTTGCAGCATCATGCAGCATACGGCCTCATTTTCTTTGATATGGGTCTTGGTTACAAGCGACTCTTTGGCGTCGGCGGTGTGGCGGCGGAAGATGGAGTCGTGGCGCATATACCAGATGTCACCGTCCGACTCGGCCAGCACGGAGATCCGGTTATGGGAAGAGAGTCGGATGAATTTCTCGGCGCGTATGTCGTATTCAATCAAATCGTTGTCGATTAGGAAGAAGACGTTTCCCAAGCTGTCGCCCGCAATGGCGGAGACTTCATTTCCCAGCCATACGGAAGATTCAGGATTGACACCGGGCACCCATCCCTTGAACGATGTCACCTGTTTTCCGTCATACATATTGATTCCCTCGCGGGTGCCGAACCACATCCGTCCTAACCGGTCTTGGTAGATGGCCATGACGGAAGGCTGTGTCAGTCCGTCGGGCAAGCCAATCTGTCTGAAATACTCGGCCGATGCGGAAATGCAGGACAACAGCCATGTACACAATAGGAAAATATACCTATAATTCATAATGCTTTCCTTTCAATGATTCATCCTATCCATACTGCATCCGCCTCATTCTCATGTAATAACTGAGATTCTTTGTTTTCAAGGATACTAGTTTAAGATTTATTTAATGTCTGCAAATTTAGACATAAATCTCGATTTATACCTAAATTTGCGCAACATATTAAATAGGTATGGGCGCAATGAAAAAATCTACTTGTCATATTATCGCCGTTCTCACGGTAGGCGTTTGGGGGCTGACTTTCATTTCCACCAAAGTGCTGATAGGTCGCGGCCTTTCTCCGCAGGAGATATTCCTGCTCCGTTTTCTGATAGCCTATCTGGGCATCTGGTTCTTCTCTCCCCGCAAGTTGTGGGCGGATAGTTGGAGGGACGAGTGCTGGTTGCTGGCGGGCGGCATCATGGGCGGCTCGTTCTATTTTCTGACGGAGAACATGGCTTTGGGCATCACGCTGGCCACCAATGTGTCGTTCATCGTCTGCACCACTCCGCTGCTTACCACGATTCTTTCTTTGCTGATTTATAAGAAGGAGCGGGCCACGCGCGGCCTGATAGGCGGTTCGTTGCTGGCGCTGGTGGGGGTGGCGCTGGTGGTTTATAACGGCAGCTTCGTGCTGAAGATTTCTCCTGCGGGCGATTTCCTTTCTCTGCTTGCCGCCCTGTCGTGGGCGTTCTACAGCCTGATAATGAAAAAGATGTCGGGCAGGTATGGCACAGTCTTCATCACCCGCAAGATATTCTTTTATGGGGTGCTGACCATTCTTCCTGTGTTTCTGTTCCGTCCCTGGCAGTTCGATGTCTTCGGGCTGTTGCAGCCGGCGGTTTTGATGAATCTGCTCTTTTTGGGTGTGTTGGCGTCTCTTGTCTGCTTTGCGGTGTGGAACGTGGTTCTGAAGCGGCTGGGCACGGTGCAGGCTTCCAATTATATCTATCTGAATCCTCTTTTCACCTTGATAGGCTCTGCCTTATTGCTGGACGAGCGTCTGACGGCAGTGGCGTTTGCAGGAACTTTGTGCATATTGGGCGGGGTTTGTTGGGCGGGGAGGAGGTGAAAGGTATGGTTTCAGGCATGCGGAATTACACGGAATCAAATTCAGTGTCATTCCGCATGCGGTAGCGATTATCCTTATCTAAATACATAGCCTGCACGGATGCGTAAGGGGGTTGTGCGCGGTGCCTTACCACTTTTCATCGGGTCATTTGCGTTGTAGTCGGGAGTTTCTGCACCACTTTCTACATAACGACCATCAGCCTTTATGGCGGTTGCGCGAGCATGGCTGGTATATTCTGATTTAACGGAACCAATACTTGCCGATGAGGCAGACCAATATAAGTTCTGTTGGAATTCGGGGAAAGTGGTATAGTAGGTTTCTAAAGCTATTTCCAAATCGGATATGCCCGGCAGGAACCAATATCCTTGTCCATTGGTTGGTGCAGGCACATTACCATCCTCCAGGCGTTTGTTCTTGCCGTAGCAGTAGTGGAAAGCTGTGGGAGGAATCTCATCGTTATAGATTTTGACATCTGTAATCGGGCGGCGGCCGGTTCGGGAAAGCAGCATGAATTCTGTCATCCATAAACCCTGTTTGGCTCCATATACTTCGTATGAATCAAATCTATTGAAAATACTGATTCCGATGCTTCCCAAATAGCTTTTGAAAGCAGCATTAGTGCGATAGCTGTCATTTCCATCTGTACGCTTTGACCATGGCAATCCGGAATAGAGTTCTGCCGGCATACTATGCAGGTCCAACGGGTCTTTGTGATCCATGTATTCCTCGTAGTATTCAAGCCAATAATCTATATTCAAACTATTTCTTACTCCGGTTACGTGTAGCAATGCCTTTTGGTCTATCTCGATGGTGCGGTCCCGATTTTCTCCCTCCTCGTTCTCGTAGTGTACCCGGACGACGGCCGTGCGGTCGCCATAAGTGCCCGGAGCCGGATTGTTGCTTGCAGGCACATTCTCGTCGATGTAGAAGTAGATGCGGGTGCGTGTACCGTCTTCGGGATGTTGGTTGTCATAATTATTGTGAATGACATACTTTGTATTATCCTTGAGTGTATTGGTCACCAAATCGTTGGTGAAGTATTCTCTTGCACCGGTACCTGCCTTATAATCGTTGGCTTTCATGGTGGCTGCCGATACCTTCTCCATACGTATCCAATCGGGAATCCGGCCATCGTTGCCGGGAAGCAGTTCTATGGTGACTGTGCTGGGGCAAATGGCAGTATTATTTTCCATACGCAAGAAGTAGATGTCCATGGGGAGGGCAGTGGCGTGGGCATCGACTTTGCGCTCGTTCACAATCGAGATGTAAACGGGGTTTTCGGTTATCACGTTGACGCGGCCGTCGAAGGTATATTTGCTTTCGTCGCTGTTGCGCACGTAGTCCAATCCACAGATGGTGATGTTGTTCTTGTAGCAATGGTTGCGGCGCACGTCGAATTTATCGACAACATCGCTGCCGAGATAGACGGTGAACGACGCATCGTATTCCAGTCCTTGATGGGTTACGTAGTGCCCTTTCATGATGAATGCACTTGCATCGTCGGGGGCGATAGTGGGTTTCCAACGCTGGGTGACGGTTTCGTCATTCACATCTACTCCCGCCGGATACTTCGGCTCTGCCTTCTTTTCTTTGATGTTCTCGTAGGTGTAGTAGGTAAAGACTTCTGTCTGCTGTCCGTCAACCAGTGTCATGGGATTGTCGAGTTTTACCCACATTTCCGGTTCTATGTCTGCTGCGGGTACGGTGGTGGTTGTGGTGGGGGCGGTGAAGGGCACACAGCGCGGCATGTTTTTAATACCATATTGCTCTACTTGCAAGGTAGGCAGCCGGTGGTCGTGGCTGGTCTGGTTGGCGTCGAGATTCACTTTGATATCTACACGTGCCATGAGGGCCTTCATCTGCAACACGATGGTACCGTTATCGGCAAGCACCTTCTCGCCGGCAGGTGCTTGGTAGTGTGCCACCATGGGCATGCCGCCGGCGGGCAACTTCGTGACATCGGCGCGTTTGGCCGGCCGATAATACCAGTTGAGAAGGTCATCAAGATTCTTTATTTCGATTTCTGCCGTAGGGTCTGTGGCATCGCCGTGGCAGATGGTGCCACTGGAAGAATAGGTCTCAACCCGGAATGTTTCATTCGTATGGTCGGCGTCTTGCACATTGCTTATCGGATTTGCCACCGCATAAATCTGAATGTCGGTCAAATCCTGCTGCTCCAGGAAGGCATTTTTAGGGATGGTTACCGCGGCAAGTCCGTTTTCGCCGATATTTGCCACATGATAAGGCTTGAAGTTATCCGACGTAGGAGTAAGGAAATTACCCTCTTTATCGAAGAAGAAGAGGTGCAGACGGTTGATTTTCTTTTCTTCGGCGGTTTTGGATTCCACGGCACGGCTCATGATGACTTGCGGCAACATATCCACGCACTGCGCAGACAAGGTGACGCCTTCGGTGGGTTGGGGGATGAATGAGTCGGACTCCTCCTTTGCGCAGGATGCAAGCAGCAACGACAGCGCGGCAAACAGTATATATCTTTTCATAAGTCAGGTAAAATCAGTTGATAATTATTTTATTGTCAGAACCCTCTTCCCAGTATTCCACCTCGTCTGCGGTAAACATCAGGAGCAGTTGGTTGCCTATGAAGTTGATGTTCAACCGATAGTTGAGCCCGGGTTGCGGGATGCGTCCCAGATTGAAGTTTTCTATTCTTACTTTTTTGGAGTCTCCGTTTACGTTTTCATATTCCACGGTGATGTTCTTGTCTGTGCCGAGGTAGTTTCCTTCGGCAGCAGAAAGGTTGGGTAGCAGCAGCACTATGGTGCCGTCGGGCTTTTCGGTCGTGGCACCGGCTTTCAACGACGACTTGCCGGGTATCGTTACACCAACATCACCGTTTCTTATAAACTCGAAGGCGCCCCAGTATTTTGCATCGCCGACGGTCAGTGTGGGGTCGGGGGTGCTGAAGTCCACGGTTTCCGTTTTGTAGAAACCGCCGTCGAGGGTTACGCGCTTGACGGTGACAGCGGTTTCGTTGTAGTTGTTTAGTTGCACGCTGAATCCGCTCATGATGTGGTGGAACCGCAAATCGACTGCTCCCGATGCCCTTACATGGTCTTTCACTTGGGCATACATGGCGTCGGTGGTCAGTTCGGGTTCGCGCTCAATGCGGTTGTCCGATGTTCCATCCCCTTTACCGTCCGCACTGCCGTAAACCACGGTGTAGGTGAGAGTCGGTGCGCCTATTCCGTTGTTGTTGGGTGTACTGATTGCATATCTTCCCTCAAAAGGATGATAGGCAATGAAGGTGTATTTGAAGCCTGCCGCGCTGATTCCCGGGAATGACTGGTCGGTGTACCATCTGCCGAGTTTCGTGTTGTCTTCATAATAACAGCCGTATTCATCTACTCGCAACGGTGCCTGATCGAGCACATCGGGTCTGGAGAGCTCTTTTTTATCTTCCCAGTTCGAGGAACCCGAATTGGGAGCATCTAAGGAAGTGTCTCCGATATTGCGAGCTACACAATAGCCCATCACTCCGAATTTACTGTCTAAGGGGAGTCTGGAGTTGATGAGTGTGGTGCGTGAAGCAGGTTTCCCGTCATTGGGGATTACCACTTCCGGTATGGCGAAAGAGATAAGGTCGCCTTCGGCAGGCATATCGGGAATGTCTTGTGTGCAGGCTGTCAGTGCCAGAAGCAGGAGTGCCGCTGCGTTGTTCTTTTCAATCCATTTCATATAACAATGCGGTTATTATTGGGTAACATCTATGTTTAGGTCGTTGTCGTGGATGGGCATTTCGTTCCAGTCGTCCACTTGCGGCGTGTCGAAGAAAATCTCCGAATTGATGGAGAATCTGTAGGAATAGCTCTTGCCTGATTCCCAAGTGCCTTGCAACGAGGAGGTGGCGGTGAGGGTGCCCAGAGAGCCTTCGGTGTATTCGTAGGTTATCGTCACCTTGAGGTTGGTGAAGCTTTGGGGTATGAGCAACAGCGCCCCTTCGTCGCCAAACATGTTTGTCGGCTCATTGCCGAGCAATATGCCGTCCGTTCCGATAGCTGCCTTATAGATGGCGGTGGGCTCGCCCGTTGTCCACTTACTGCCGTTCCATTGGCCTGTGGCGGCGATGCCAATTACTTCAAACGACTTGATTTTGAGTTTACGCACACTGCCATCGGGTTTTCCGTCGGCGCCAAGATAGCGGTCGCTGGTGTAGCCAAGGAATTTCACGCGTGCCAACAAGTGCCGAAAGCTCAGGGCGACGGATGCCGGGCTGTCTGCCTGTGTGGAGACGCGGATGCCGGTATTGGAGGCATAGAGCAGGTCGGTCATTTCTGTTCCGTCGGCAGGTTGTGAGGCGTTGAAGTTGTCTATAGTCAATGTGCCCGAAGCGGTTTGGCTGTAGCTCACCGTGCCGGATGCAGGGTCTTTGGGATAGAGCGCATGAAAGTGGTAGGTGTTTCCGGGCATCCAGTAGCGCTCATCGGTGGTGTAGTCCCATTTGTCCGTTTCCTCCTTGTATAGGATGGGTTCTTTGTCGAACAAGCGGGTTCCTTGTCCTCCCGCTTCCGGTATGAAGTGTCCCCATACCGCATACTCTCCCGCTGCTTTCAGGTCATCCAGGTCGTTTATGGAGCGTGTAAGCGATGGCAGGGAAAAACGGATGGCATTTCCATCCTTCTCCCAACTGCTCTCCATCCCGTCGGTGCATCCTGCCAGCAGGAAGAACAACATGCATACCGGTAGTGCCGGGACTCTTTTTTTTATTGGCATATCTTTGTTATTTAGTTATTTTCTGTTCTTATGCGCCGTTGTACATAGTTACAGCGGCAGCGTGTGTCGGTTTCCTCTTTTTGCCGACGTAGTGGCCTGACGGGGACATTCAACCCCGAAAGGCCTAAGTTTCTATTTACTCTTGTACAAATAGGAATTAGTTATTAGCATCAACCTCTACTTCAGTATCAGTAGAGTTCCCCCACTCAGCTACTGTAATATTTCCAAAGTAAATAGTATGTAAACCAAATGTGTCGCCATCAATATTCAAAGTATAGTTATAAGCTTTTCCCGGTGCCCATGAAGTTGTTGTAGGTATGGAGACGGTTAATTTCTTGGAATGCGGTGTATCATCATCATCAATAATAGGACCTCCACCAACATTATTCGTTACAGATACAATGAATTCTAATGTTATAGCATCAGTTTCGATAGTTTGCGGAAGCAAGAAATTTTCAAACACATACGTTTTACCATTCTCTGTTAAAGGTTCTGTTGTACCGGCATCAGTATATGTCCCAGTTTTTTCTTCGTCCAGTTTCCATGCATCCGAATCAATAGTGGTGACAGATGACAAATCTCCAGGAGTAGTTAATGTTCCTGTATTCTTTGCACCCTTCAGCGAAACGTCAGATATAGTCATGTTTAACGCATTTCGCCAACCGTCTACGATTGTAAAACGAACTTTGGACAAAGCATGTTTGAAGTTCAAATTGACTGCCCTTTTTTCGTCATTTTCTTCTTCTCTTTCTTGGGCAATATAAGTATAACCATCTTGACTTGTTGCGGCAACCAATAAGTCTTTTTCCCCATCTGCCACAAAATGAATCTCCATCGAATTCTTGTCATAATTGAACGTAGGCGTTTTCGTCAAAGCGGGGGCATAAGCAGCAAATTTATAAAGAGCTCCTTCCAACCAATAGTTAACAGGCTCATATTGCCATGAATTGCCATTCTTTTTGATTTGAGAAGAACCCGTAGTTTCTCCATCAAAAACGACTACTTCGTCTCCACCACTCATTTTGTAAGAGCCGAATGCATAAAATTCCTTCAGATTGTCTTGTGTCAATCCTTCTTGTTCTGCACGCGTGGTATTGCCTACATAGCTGTCGAAGCCGATAGCCTTACTCTGTGATATTTCTATCACTTCACTTTCCGTACAACTGCTCATTGCTACAACGGCGGCTGCCAAATAAAATAAATGTTTCTTCATCTCAAATGAATTTTAATAAATAGTATAATGATGTTTATCTCGTTAAACCGAAAAGTCGGCTTTATCTGACTACAAATCCAACTCAATATCTTCGTATTCGCCCCAGCCGTCCACGCTTGCGTCGAATCCCGAACCGCCTTCCGCACCCTCTTCGTCGGAGATGCGTATGCCGCTTACCGTAATCACTCCGCCGCGCGGCTGGTTCTTCATCTGGTCGGTGATGTCGAACTCAAAGTCCAGCTTCTTGCCGTTCTTCAGCATCAACTCCAGATTGAGCGCATAGTTTCTTTCGTGATTGGGACCTCTGCTGTAATAGCTGTCAGGGAATCCGGGCACGCCAAATGACAGAATCCGGGCTTCGGCTAATCCGGGTGTAAGGGTGCAGTCGAAGAGCAGTGTCGCCAGCTCTTCGCCGGTGCGCCCTTCTTTTAAGAAAACGGTTTCTGCCATTCCCGCCATGGCGCCACGTGCCAGTGCCACGTATTCCGCCCCCTGTTCTATTTCGTAGCGGATCAGATAGGTGAACACCAAGGGGCGCATCACAACAGCCAGTTGCTGTCCTCCCGCCATAGGGATAGGCTCGAAGTCGGGCACGAAAGAGCCGTAGAGCATATCGGGCATGTTGACCGTGCGCTCTTCGCTGTGCGGTTCTGAGAGGGAGAGGCTTGCACGGGTACGGGTACGCGTGGTGGCGCTTGCCGTTGTCGAAGAGGCGATGTCGTTGAAGACAATGTATTCGGTGTCGTCATTGTAGAAGAGGATGGAGTGTGTGTTGGCTGTGGTGTAGAGCAGTCCGCCATTGGCGGGTAGGTGGAATTCCTGCACACCTTCCGCTTTGGTTTCCGTGGTCTCATATATCAGTGCGGCGATACCCTTTCCGGCATCGGGGCGCAAGGCATCGTAGCCCACCCCATATTTGTCGTTATTCCATTCCGCTTGCCATTGGCATCCGTAGGGCCGTTCCCATTCTTGTTCCCATGCGGCGTTTACGTTCGAGCGGTAGCCCACGGAGTGTTCGTCGTGGTCGTAACACAGGTCTTTGCGGCAACTGCCCAGCAGCGGCAACAGCACAATCGCAAGTAGTGGTAGTATGTTGGGTCTGCAACGTTTCATTGTATTCCTCCTTTCTTTTTTTCGTTCCATAAACGCCATACAAGTGCCAGCTTCAGCTTCAGCGGGCCGAAGTAGTTGGTCTGTTTGGTCTGTTGATATACATAGTGTCCTTCCAATGGCAGGTATTCTTCGTAGCGGGTGTGCAGGAATCCGACTCCCACGCCTGTTTCGAGCGAGATTCGTTTGCCGATGGGCCACATATAGCCGTAGCTCAGTCCTGCCATCTCCGCCTCGCCCTTGTAGCCCCGTTTGCCGTTTTCGAGGTCATACCATGTGAAACCGCCGAACAGCCCTATGTAGTGGCCATGCCAAGGCTTGCGGGTCTTGAACCAATAGCGTCCTTCGGGGCTGATGGTGGCAAGCTGGTAGTATTTGTGCTTTCCGTCGTTTTTCCACCAGGCCATGTCGCCTTCCAGGTTTACCGACCAGCGGTCATTGATGCGGTATTCCACTTCGAGTGAGGGCATCAGTATGGCGTCATAAAGCAGGTTGGTCTTGATGGCAAGGCGCTGTATCGTTTCTTCCTCTTTTGATTGTACATTTTGTGTGGTTGCCTTCTCCTCGACGGTGGCGGCTAAGGAATCGGCCGGTTGTGTGCCGGTAGGGATGTCGGTGTTTCCGGCAGCAATTTCCCGATCGTCGGTGGTGTGTAGGTAGAGCGATACCGCCACGCTGCTGCGCAGTTGTGGGAAGAGATGCTCATACATATATCTATAAGGTATGCCGTAGTGCAAGTCCATGAGTTGTTTTTTCTTCCCATCGACAATGCGGTGGTTGGCATCGTAAATCCATTCCGGGGTGTGGTCGATGATGTGTAGCACCTCATTGCGATAGGGCACTTCGGAAACGGCTACCAGGTCGCGCAGCTGCTTCCAGGCAATGCCGTTTGCCCGTTTCTTGATGAGTTGTTCGGGCACTCCGGTGTGTTGAATCAGGTATTGGCTTACGCACTCTGCCCGATAGCCGGAAAGGCGCTTGTTGTAATGGCTGATTCCGTCGGGCGAGCTGTAGGAGTTGATAACCAGCTGGTCGATGATGTTCTTTTGCTGAGCTTCACGAACCACTTGCAGAAAACGCGCCAGCTGCACCTGGTTATTTTTATAGTAGGTATCTATCTCGCGGTGTCCCTGCTTGTAGTAGATGCAGACCGAATCGGTGGCTACCTGTGCATGACTCGCTTCGGGAAGGAAGAAAAGCGTAATGAGAATGAATGATAACAGTTTTTTCATCTGTTCTTATAGATTAGATTGGTTATTCTTTTTTGCAATACAAAAATTGCCTCTCTTGCAAACAAACAGACTGATTGTTTGCAAGAGAGGCAAAAAGCAGTATTTGTTTCCTCCGCAAATATATCGCTTTACTTTTTATATAATCCAGACTTTTGTGTTAATGATTCCAAATTAACGTAAATAGGCCGATATGTGTTGTTGCTTTTGTGAGTCTTTATTCAAGTAGTCGCACTTGATTTTTGAAGAGTCTCTTCTTGATTTCATCACTTTGATTGCACCATTATGTGGCGCACAATGATAATCTGTATGTTTAGGTGTAAATAATGGGTGGCTTTGGGTGGCGCATTGGCGAAGTCGGGAAGGCGGAGCATCTGCTTCGGGAGCTGAAAGTGCGTGAATGATACCGGCACCGGGGAAGGCCGTGTTACTCGGTGCCGGAGGCGTGCTTTCCCGGTGCCGGACGACCCGTTCCCCGGTGCCGGAGAAAACCGGCCTCAGAAGGGGTTGTGGATGGGGGTAGAAGAATCTTCATTTTGTGTAACGCTTTTGCCAAATTCATTCGTCTCCTTACCATTTTCATTCTACCTTTGCACCGTGGTCACAAAAAAACTATTCTTATTGACTGACGAGCCTGTAAGAACACGAGAAAACAAACTTATGATTACTGATTTAAAAAACTAAAAGATTATGGCAATTTTATTTCGTAAGCACTATCGTTTAAGCAATTTGGCTGACAAGAATTCTCCGAAGAAGGTATATCCTACGATTACTTACAAGTACAGCAACCCCGCCAAACTGAAGGAGGTGGCAAAGGAAATCAGCTCCGTTTCCGGAGTCAGTGAAGGTGACTGTTACAGCGTATTGAAAGATTTCCGCGCATATCTGAAGAAGACGTTGATGTCTGGCCGCATCGTGAACATCGACGGGCTGGGGCACTTCTTTCTTGCCGCCCAGAGCAAGGGAACGGATAGGGCGGAAGACTTCACCAGTAGCGATATCACGGCATTGCGCATTTGCTTCCGTGCCAACAGCGATATCCGCATCATTGCCTCCGGCGCTACCCGTTCGGACGGGCTTGTCTTGAAAGACGTGGACCGCATCAACAATGATTCCGGTGAAAACGGCAGCGGCAATGAAGAAGGGGATGGAAACCAAGGCGGTTCCGGCGGTGACGACAACCAAGGGGAAAATCCGTTGGGATAAGATGATTCCATTGATTTTGGCATTGGCATGAAAATAGAGGGGCTGACTTACCTGATTGTGGTGGTCAGCCCCTCTTTGCATATACTTTTATGCTTTATCTTGTTTTCAATGACTTTTGCCTGTGAATAGAGTGAGATTATACATATTTTCGATAACAATCTGCGTTTTTTTCTCTTTTAAAGATTACTTTTGTCAGACATTATTTTCCGCTTCCGGCGGAAGGACTTTCATTACTCTGAATTCGCGTATAAGTATGAAAAAACATTGTTGCTTAAATCTGCTTTTCCTATTGTTGTTTTGTACCGGATGCAAGCGGTATGTCTCGAATAATGCCATAAAGGCCAATGAACCGTTGTTTGTTCAGTTGGACAGTTTGATAGATAATTCGGGGGAGTTTGTCCGACAGAAAGAAGAACGGATAGAGGCGTTGAAGCAATCGCTGAAACAATCTGCGGAATTTGAAAGGCGATATGAACTTTGTCAAGCCATTTATCTGGAGTATCGTGTGTATGATGCGGATTCAGCCATGAAATATACCACACAAAGCCTTGAACTGGCGCGGCGGCATCACGACAAGGAGCGTGAGACTGAATCCCTGTTGGGCATCGGTTTCATTTATACGGCTAACGGCCTGCTCACTCAGGCTTCGTCGGTGATGCATTCGCTTCGTTCTTCGGAGATGTCCCGCCATTTGCGCTCACGCTATTACGGACAGATGCGTACCCTTTGCTCGCGGTTGCAACTCTATTCATTGGGGGATAATGCTTTGCACAAGCAGTATGGTGAGTTTTATGCGCTGTATTCGGATTCCGTCTTGCAGACGGCTACTCCGGATGAGCCGCGTTATCTTTATAGTCGGGTGTGGAAATATCAGGATGTTCCGGGGGAAGAGCGTGTTGCCATTAGAAACGAATTGGAAAAGGAGAAAGGGCGTCTGTTGCCCAATAGCCGCAATTATTCCATCTTGACTTATAATCTGGCACTGCTTTATGAAAAGGAGGGCAATCATGTCAAATGGCTGGAAAATATGATATATTCGGGCATAGCCGATGTCTATGCGGTGAATCGGGATGTCGGCTCGCTGAATGCGCTGGCTTCCTATTTATACGAACATGGTCAGTTGGACCGCGCTTACCGTTACAGTACTTATTGTACGGATATAGGCATGGTCTTTAAAAGCCGTGTACGATTGCTCCATCAACAGGAGCTGCAAGGGAAAATACACCAAAGCTACATTGAGCGTGACCGTGTGCAGCAGAAGCAATTGAGGTTGTTTCTTGTATCTATCAGCCTGCTTGCCGCTGTATTGCTGATAGTCCTTTTCTTCTTGTGGCGGCAGACGCAGAGGCGCAGGAAGGCGCTGGTGGAGCTGCATACTGCCAATGACCGGTTGAAGAACCTGAATAGCGAACTGCAAAAGCTGAATAGCGAGCAGCAAAAGCTCAATTCGGTCTTACGCGATACCAATTACATCAAAGAGGAATACATCGGTCAGGTCTTCAAACTCTGTTCGTCCTACATCTGCCGGATGGAAGAGTATCGCAAGAAGCTGAACCGTAAGCTGAAGGCGGGGCAGCTCGAAGATTTGAAGAAGCTGATTAGTTCCACTCCTGCGGCGAGTGATGAGATGAAGGACTTTTATGAGAAGTTCGACTCCATTGTGCTGAATTTGTATCCCGATTTTGTAGAACACTTCAATGCTCTGCTTCGTCCGGAAGAGCATACTGAGGTGAGAGCCGGGCGCCTTAATACGGAACTGCGCATCCACGCCTTGATACGGATGGGGGTGACGGACAGTGAGAAGATTGCGGAATTCCTGCACTGCTCGCTGCAAACCGTCTATAACAACCGTTCCATAACCTTAAACAAGTCTTCACTCAGCAAGGACGAATTCCTTCGCGCCTTGAAAGAAATCTGCAGGAAATAGAGGCACGGGGAAGTTACCTGCCGTTGGAACCGGGACTCTCATGTGCCGGTGCCGGAATACCCATGCTTTGGTAATGTGGCTTCCAAGCATGGGTATTGTTTTGGGCAATTGCACGTACCCGGTAAATGTATGTGGCCGTCTCCCTCTACAGCGGGCATATATGCCTGTTTCCTGACTACCGATAGGCTTCCAAACGATTACTGAAAACTTCTTATTTGTTTTTATAATAAATTGATTGCTAATTGATTATGAATTATTGAATTTACCAAAACCGCTACCTGCATATAGAAGCGGTTGTGGCATCGCCTAATTTTGCCCTCATGATTTTCGCATGCAAATTTCTATTTACTTAAAAACAACTTTAAAAATGTAATTTATGAAAACCAGACAAAAATCAAGAGATGCAGGTGCCGTTCTGCTTGTCTGCCTTATGTGGATGCTGTCGCTTTCAAGTCCACTCTACGCGCAGACATGGAACATCAACGGAAATGTGACGGACGAACTGGGAGAACCGGTTATCGGTGCCAATGTCGTGATACAGGGTACAGGTACGGGAAGTATTACCGATGTTGACGGAAACTTTCATCTCGCTTCGGTGGCGAAAGGGGCGATGCTGGAGGTGAGTTTCATAGGATATATCACCAAAACATTGCAGATAAAGGATGCGTCGCCGTTGAAGATTACGCTGAAAGAAGATAGCCAGGCGTTGGATGAAGTGGTGGTGGTGGGTTATGGCGTGCAGCGCAAAAGCGACCTTACAGGTTCGGTGGCGTCGGTCAACTCCGAAGTGCTCGAGAGCCGTCCGCAAGCCAACTTGATTCAATCATTGCAAGGCTCCGTACCGGGATTGAACATCAGCGTGACGGGCAGCAATGCGGAAGGTTCGTCCACCACCACGCGCATTCGTGGAAACAACTCCATTACCGCCGATAACAAGCCTCTTGTCATTCTGGATGGAATACCTTTTGACGGACCGTGGTCGGAAATCAATCCGAACGATGTGGAAAGCATCGAAGTGCTGAAAGATGCCTCTTCGGCTGCCATCTATGGTGCCCGTGGTTCGAACGGTGTCATCCTGGTTACTTCCAAACGTGGTAAGAAAGACAGACTGACGGTGTCGTATGACACTTATGTCACTATTGACAATCCCATCAATCTGCCTCGCATGATGAATGGAGAGGAGTTCTATAAATATAAAACAGAGGCGTTCAAGGCTACAAACACCACTCCTCCTACGGGAGACAACCCCGAACCGTGGTTGGACAACCTGACTCCTACCGAGCTGGCGATGCACGCTGCCGGTGAGAGCACCGACTGGATGAAGCTGGCGACGCAGACGGGCGTAAAACAGCAACACAATCTTTCGCTTCGTGGAGGCGCCAACAAAACCGCTTATTTCGTTTCGTTGAACTATACGGATGTAAAGGGCACGGCGGTAGGCAACCAGTTCAAGCGCTACAACGTGCGTTTCAACCTGGACCAGGAGCTCAACAGTTGGTTGAAGTTCTCCACGACCACACAGTTGGGACGATACGACCGCAGCGGCAGCAGTGCCACGTTCTGGAGAGCGTTGAAGCAGGTTCCGTTGGGACGCGCTTATAATGAGGACGGGTCTCTTACGCTTTCCGCTACGGAGGACTCTTCTTCGGCATTCAGTGTAAATCCGTTGGGAACGCTCAACAACCGGACAAAGGATATCCGTGCGAAGGTCATCACAAACAATGTGTTGGAGGTGAAAGTACCCTTCATCAAAGGATTGAGCTATAAATTGAATACAGGTTTCACCTACCAGAACAGCTCCTATAAGAACTATCAAGGCTTGGACACCTACGAAGGCGCCGGTGCCAACGGCGTACTGAATACCGATGACTGGCATTCGGAAGAGTGGATTCTGGAGAATATCGTTTCTTACCAGCGTGAATTCGGCAAGCATCGCATCTTCTTCACCGGCTTGTATTCGGCTCAAAGCAAGGAGTACGAGCAGAACAAGATGGAAGGTAAGAATTTCCCCAATGATGTGATGTACTATTACCAGATTGCCAAGGCGGCTACCGTGTCAGGCAATTCTTCTTACTACAAGGAGAACCATATCTCACAAATGGGTCGTCTGAACTATACCTACGACGACCGTTATCTGCTGACTCTTACCGCCCGTCGCGACGGTTACTCCGCTTTTGGCGAGAGTTCTAAGTTCGGAGTCTTCCCTTCGGCGGCTATCGGATGGAACATTTCCAATGAAGCGTTTTTCAGCGGCAAGCCTATCAATGAAATCATCAGCAATCTGAAGTACCGCTTGTCGTGGGGTAAAAACGGAAACGAGGCTATCAGTGCCTACAGCACATTGCCCAATCTTTCGACTTACAACTACCTGAACGACGACCATACGGCTCAATTTGGTTTCTATCCTTCGAAACTGGCTTCTCCCGGTTTGGGTTGGGAGACGACTACCTCTGTCAATACAGGTTTTGACATCTCGTTGTGGAACGGACGGATTCAGAGTTCGTTTGATATCTATTGGTCCAAGACCAAGGATTTGCTGCTTTCCCGCTCTATCCCTACCATTAACGGTACAGGTACCATTACGGAGAATCGCGGTCAGACCCGTAACCGTGGCCTGGAGTTCCAACTCACTTCCAACAACATTACGAAGAAGAACTTCAGTTGGAGCACTACCTTCAACCTTTCACACTATCGCTCGGAGATTGTGGATGTCGGTTTGTACGATGCCAACGGGAAACCGATGGATGACGTGGCTTCCAGATGGTTCATCGGCGAGCCTATCAACGTGAACTACGACTACAAGATTATCGGTGTATGGCAGATAGCCGACGCGTCCAATCCGACCGGACAGCAGGATCCCAACTATCGCAATTCCTATCCCGGATATTTGAAATATCTTGATGTGGACGGTAAGGATGACATTACCACCGCTGATAGAACCATCATAGGCTCGGCTATCCCCAAGGTGAATATGAGTTTGATGAATATGTTCGAATACAAGAACTTCACCCTGAGCGTGTTCTTGACGGCTCAACTGGGACAGACCCATCTGAACGCCTTGTATGACACCAGCCACAATTCGTATCGCCAGAACCGCTTTCTGGTGAATTTCTGGACGCCGGAGAATCCTACGAACAGCTATCCGAAGAACAGCCTGAACAGCGACGTGAATCCCGAGAGCGCCAATTTCTATGAGAAGACAGACTTCTTGCGTGTTTCCGATATCACGTTGGGATATAATTTCCCGCAACAATGGTTCCGCCGCACCTGCATCAAGCGTCTTAACCTCTATATGAATGTCAAGAACTTGGGTACGATCACGGGTTGGACCGGCATGGACCCGGAATTTCTGGATGACCAGTTGGCGGCTCCTCCGGTACGTTCGTTCACTTTCGGACTGAAGTTGGATATTTGAGAAGAAGAACAGTATATTACAAAAAGCTAAAATAGTATTGTACGTATGAAAAGAATGATACATTTCAATATTTGGGTGTTTGCGGCCTTATTGCTCGTCATGAGCGGCTGTAATGAGGATAAGTTCTTGAAAGAGGACCCTCATGATGCACTCTATCCGGAAAACCTGCTTGTCGATTACAATGGGTTTAAGTCAATGATAACTCCTCTTTACGGTCTGATGCGCGCGGAGTATCGGCGTGCGGATGCGGTGGGAGGAAGCATCGCGCTTTGCCTGCATGCCGCTTGGGGCGGAGGTGTGGACAATTCATGGGCGAATAACACTCACTCCGAGATGAAGTTCCTCTACAATCCCAAAGAGATTACCTATACCAGTCTTGCCATCTGGAACAACATCTTTCAATGGGGATACCGCATCATCAATACGGCCAACATGGTCATTTCAAGAGCCGGCAATGAGGGTATTAACTGGGGAAGTGGAGCCGATGCCGAGAAACGTAAGAATGAAGTGCTTGCCGAGGCACGTTTCTTCCGTGCTTGGGCTTATCGCCACCTGACCTATTCGTTCGGTGCGGTGCCCCTTTCTACGGAAGAGATTACCGGCTTGAACTATCGCGACGACTGGGAACGTACGCCTGTCAGCGAGATTCGCAAAGTGATGGCTGAAGACTTCCAGTTTGCGGCTGACAATCTTCCGTTGCGCACTTCCAATAACAGCAAAGTGTCTGGTGCCGTGGCTCGTCACTATCTGGGCGAGCTTTACCTGGCGGAAGGAGATGCCGAAAAAGCGGCTTCTGTGTTGAAACCCTTGGTGGAAAGTAATGAGTATTCCCTCATCACCCAGCGTTTTGGCGGCAATGCTTCTAACGAGGGTTGTCCTTTCATCGATGTGTTCTATACCCCTATGTACGCCGATGGAAATACGGAAGTATTGCTGGCTTTCCTGAATACGGAAGAAGAGAACAGTGCATACGGTACTGCAAACGTCTATATGACTACCACCTACAAGAACTATTACGCCAATGACGGCAACTGCAAGAAGACAAACCAGCAGAATCCGGACTATGTGAACAATGGTGGAGAAGGCTCGTTCGCACAGGTATTCTGGCAAGCCAACGGCGGTAAGGGAGCCGGACGTGTGGTTCCCTCCAGAGGAGCGCTTCGCTTGTACGATTATAAAGGGATGGGAGAACAAGATGACCGTGTATCTCCCGATGCCATCGTATGGAGCATCAACGATGTGGACGCTTCCGGTAATGTGACCAAGGTATTCGAATTGGATGGAAAGGCACTTGTTGACACGACGGTCAATGCCTCTATGCTTTCCTCCACTTCCATCAAGAAATATAATTGGCCCACTACCCGCAAGTGGAACTATACCCCGCCCATTCTTGCCAATGCAGCCAATGACGGGCACTATGCGGATATTGTCTATTTGCGTTTGGCTGATACTTATCTGCTCTATGCGGAAGCTCTCTATAAGAGCCATCAGGCAGGCGAAGCCGTCAAGTGGATAAACAAGGTTCGCAACCGTTCCAACGCCGTCAGCATCACAGAAGACGACCTCACGGCAGGTGGCATGGATTTCATTCTGGACGAGCGTAGCCGTGAGCTGCTTACGGAGGAAGAACGCCGTCACACACTGGTACGTGTCTGCCAAGAGAACGGTGGCGACGAGCGTGATACCGATAATTACTTCAAGCGTCGTATGCGGAAACTGAACGAGATAGCCGGCATCGCGGGACGTGGAATGGACGAGTATGATACTCCGGTGTTGTTCCCTCTGCCGCAATCGTTCATAGATTCCAATGTGGGGAATCCTTTGGAGAATAATCCCGGTTATTGATAACAAAGAATCAGATATAAATACTGAAATTCGCGGGATGGCGGATTTTTCCGGTATTTATATCTGATTCTTTGCAGAAACTTAATATCTGATACTCTATGTCCGAATCAGCTTTTATTTTCAGCCTCTTTATGGTGGGCGTTACGGCGATAGGCCTTTACCGTAAGTTTAACCCCCAGGGGCTTCTGATGCTCTCCGGCCTGCTTATGCTGACAGCCGCTTTCTTTATGCAGGTGCATCCTGTAACACCCGATAAACCCACCGGAACGGTGACGTTTGACATCATCAGGATGGTAGAGGAGACCTTCCTCTCCAATCTGGCGCGTGCGGGGCTAATGATTATGACGATTGGCGGGTATGTGGCCTTTATGAATCATATCAAAGCTACGAATGCTCTGGTCTATATTTCCATGAAGCCGTTAGGGCTTTTCCGGAATTATCCTTATCTGGCGGCTACCATCGTGATTCCCATCGGACAATTGCTGTTCATCACGACTCCGTCGGCAGCCGGGTTGGGATTGCTGTTGGTGGCTTCGGTCTATCCGGTGCTGGTTAGCCTTGGAGTAAGCCGGTTCACGGCTTTGTCGGTCATTGCCGCCGCTACGCTGTTTGACCAGGGACCGGGTTCGGCAAATACGGCGATGGCTGCCGGACTTATCGGGCAATCCAATGTGGAGTATTTCATCGTTCACCAGCTTCCTTTGGTGATTCCCACTTCACTGGTCATCATGATTCTTTTCTATTTCAGTAACCGCTATTTTGATAAGAGAGACAGGAAAAAGCGGCAGGAACTTTCATCGCAGTCATCGGGCGATCTTGCCGAGTCGTCCGTGGAAAAGCCGGATGTGCCGTTGTTTTTTGCCCTGCTTCCCATATTGCCTTTGGCGCTTCTCATTGTCTTTTCTCCATTTGTGGGATTGTTTCAGCCGGTTGTCGCTTTGGGCACTACTACTGCCATGCTTTTTTCCCTGTTCTTGTCATTGACGTTTGTGCTGCTTCATACCCGCAACTTGCGGACTACTTTTGACGCTTTCGGCAGTTTTTGGAAAGGGATGGGAAATGTATTCACTTCAGTCGTCACATTGATAGTCGCTTCGGAAGTTTTCTCCAAAGGTTTGATTCACTTAGGGTTTATTGACTTTCTGGTGAGTTACTCTTCCCACATCGGACTGTCGGGATTGACGATTGCCGCCGTTTTTGCTCTCATCATCTTCGGAGCCGCCATGTTGATGGGAAGCGGCAATGCCGCCTTTTTCTCTTTCGGTCCGTTACTGCCCGGCATAGCTACCCAACTCGGTTTGCCTGTTTTTGCATTGGTACTTCCGTTGCAACTGGCGGCAAGCATGGGACGTGCCGCATCTCCTATCGCCGGAATCATTGTTGCCATTGCCGGTGTGGCGGGTGTGTCGCCGGTGGAGTTGGCGCGGCGCAATACGTTCCCCTTGGTGGGAGGAATCATCTTTTTGATACTTTATCATCTTATCACTTTCTAAAAAACGTTCAACTGTTATGCTTACATTGATAAAAAATGCAGATTTATACGCTCCTGCCCATTTAGGCAAGAATGACATATTGCTTTGTGGAGAAAAGATTGCATACGTCTCTAAAGCAATTGAACTGAATGGCTCTTATTGTCATGCCATTGATGCGCAAGGGAAAATCGTGATGCCGGGATTCATAGACCAGCATGTGCATGTTACTGGGGGAGGAGGGCAACAGGGCTATGCTTCGTTAGTGCCCGAAGTGACCATGAGCGAACTCGTCTCATGCGGTACTACCACCGTATTGGGGATGCTCGGTACCGACGGTTTTGCCAAAGAGCTTACCACGCTTTACGCAAAGGTGAAGGCCATTGACGATGACGGATTGTCGGCTTACATGCTGACCGGTTATTATGGACTGCCTGCCAAGACATTGATGGATAGTGTAGCCGATGACCTTATTTTCATAGACAAGGTCATTGGTTGCAAACTTGCCATGAGCGATGACCGCAGTCCGTTCCCCACAGAACAGGAGATATTGCGGCTCATCCATCAAGTACGTTTAGGCGGATTCACTTCCGGCAAAGGAGGGATTCTTCACATTCATTTGGGGGCGTTGCCCGAAGGCATTGGGACATTGCTTGACATCGCCCGCCGTTATCCCACCTTGATATCTTATTTGTCTCCTACGCATCTGATTCGTACGGAGTCTCTTTTCATGCAAGCGGTGGAATTGGGTAAGTTGGGTGGAATGGTTGATTTCTCGACCGGAGGTACCCAATTCGATACTCCCCATCGTTGTGTGATACGTGCCCTGCAAGCAGGTGTCCCCCTTGACCGCATCACTTTCTCCAGCGATGGGCATGGCGGGGTGCGTAGGGTAAACCCTGAGACGGGTGAAGTGACCTATCGCCCGGCTCCTTTAGATTTGAACTTTAGAGAAGTGGTCGCGTTGGTTCATGAAGAGGGATTGCCGTTGGAGCAAGCTGTTACGCTGATAACGTCCAATCCGGCACGCAACCTGAAACTGCGGAGCAAGGGCTTTGTTGCGGAGGGAGCGGATGCGGATTTGTGCTTCCTGACGGAAGATTTGCGGCTTACGGATGTGGTCGCCCGCGGACAGTTTGTGATGCGGGATGGTGAAATTGTAAAGAAAGGAAGATACGAATGATGAAGAAAACGATTATATTCTGCATAGGATTTCTCTGCATTTCCCTGTGCGCAATGGCGGACAGGGCTTTTGAAAGTTCAAGGGGCGAACATGTGTTTACATATAACCAATACGCTCCTTTCGCCAATCGTCCGATAGACATACATTACTATATACCTTCACGGGGGGATGTCAGGCAGATGCCTGTCGTATTTGTATTTGAAGGGGGTGACCGAGGATATTCTTACCTGCTGGATAGTTGGAAAAAAGAAGCGGAGCGGGAAGGGTTCATGCTGTTTATACCCCACTTCGATTTGAAAGCCTATCCCTTGAAGGACTATCAGGAGATAGGGGTAATGAATGCTTCCCATACGGTGGCCAACGCTCCTGAGGCAATAACGCCTGTATTGATTGACAAGCTGTTTGAGCATATACGTCAATGTACGGAAAGCGTGCGGAAAGGATATATGCTCTACGGCCACTCGGCAGGCGGGCAGTTTGTCCAGCGTTTCATGCTCTTTCATGATAGCCCCTACGTGGAGAAAGCGATTATCGGTTCGCCCGGATGGTACACTTTTCCCGATTCCGTGCAAGCCTATCCTTACGGGACGGCAGGCGTTCCCTATATCTCGTCCGAGCGTATCAGGAAGTATCTTTCCAAACCAATCGTGTTGCAATTGGCTTTGGGGGACACGGTACGTGAGTCCTTCTTACGCAAGACTCCTGAAGCTGAGAGACAAGGACGGAACCGGCTGGAACGCGGACGCAGTTTCTGGTCTTATCTGCATCGGCTGGCTGCGTCCGGCGGCTGGAAATGCAATTGGCGTAAGGTGGAAGAAGCGGGAATAGGACATGAGTCTGTCCCCATGGGAAAACAAGCTGTTCCATTGTTGATGACAGATTCCTTAAGAATACTCTTCATAGGCAATAGCTATACATTCTTCAACCGTCTGCCGTGGCAGGTTCAAGCGTTGGCTGCTTCGTGTGGAAAAAGAATGTCGGTACGCCAAGTGGCTAATCCCGGTTGGTACTTGGAACAGCATACCGCTGATACGCGAACCGTAGAGACGATTCGTGAAGGAGGATGGGACTATATGGTGATGCAGGAGCAGAGCAAGGCACCTGCCAATGAGGATAAAGAACGGGTGAAGGAGCATGTGTTCCGTCCTGCGGAGCAGTTGGATAGTCTGCGTCGCCTCTATGCTCCAAAGGGGAAGAGCGTCTGTTATATGACATGGGGGCGCAACAACGATACTTACGAAACGATGCAGCGGCGGCTTACGGAAAACTATCTGGAAATGGCAGATAGGCTGGATGCTTATTGCGCTCCTGTGGGTGAGGCGTGGAGACGGGTGCGCAAGGAACGGCCGGATTTGCAATTATATGATCCGGATGGCAGCCATCCCAGTCTTGCCGGCAGCTATCTGGCGGCTTGTGTCTTCTATACGGTCTTCTTCGGTGAGTCTTTTCAGAGCGATTATTATGCGGGCTTGTCATCGGATGAGGCTCTCTATCTGCAAAGAATAGCTCAGGAAGTGGTGTTGTCCAACCTTGTGTTGTGGAATCGGAAGATGTCGAAACAACCGTCATACATCACTGACGGTTTCTATCCTGAACCGAAACTTGATAGTGAGACCCCCACTTTAAGTAAGTTTTATGGCAGCGGATTGGCATCGGTGGATGAGATAAAGGAATACTTGCGGCGATTGGTCGCGTGTTTCCCTGACAGGGCATCTATGGAGGAGGTAGGTGCGACCGGACAGGGCCGTTCCATCTCTGTGCTCTATTTAGGCGCTCCCGACAAGAAGAAGGTGAAGGTGTGGATTCAGGCGGCACTGCACGGCAATGAGCCTGCGGGTGCTGAGGCTGTCTGTATGCTTGTCCGTTACCTGCTCTGTGAAGAAGAGGGGCGTGAATTGTTGAATCAGGTAGCCGTGGCTTTGGTTCCTGTAGCCAATGTGGACGGTTATGCCATCCAGCAACGCCGTTCGGGAGACGGTTACGATTTGAACCGTGACCAGAGTAAATTGGAAGACCCCGTTACTTGGTTGTTGAAACAGGCATATTGCCGATGGAGCCCGGATGTAGCTCTTGACATTCACGAATATAATCCTTTGCGTCAAGAATTTGGCTTGCTGCGTGGCACGTCGGTGGCGAATGCCTCTGATGTATTGTTCTTGCCTACCGGACATTTGAATGTCCCTGTGGCCTTACGCTCTTTGTCAGAAACCCTTTTCCGCTACGAGGCAGAGGCTGCATTGGACCGTGCGGGTTACACTTCTGGTTTCTATTTTACTCCTCGTGTGGCGGATGATGGTTCGCTGCTGCTTGCGAAAGACGCGAAAAGCCCGCAGTCCAGTTCCACTTTTCAGGCATTGACCGGTGCGGTATCTCTTTTTATTGAAATAAGAGGGATTGGATTGGGACCGGATTGTTTCGCCCGCCGTAGTGAGTGTGGCTTTCTGGTGGCCCGACAGACGTTGGCTACAGCCGCCCGCCATCGCGTTTTGGTCAAGCGTATGATAGCACAGGCAAGAAAGCGCACTTTGAAGGCGGATGAACCGATATATGTCACGTTCTCTTCAGATACAGTACGCCATACCGCGTCCTTTATTGATTATGAAAAGAAGGAATTGTTTAAAGCTGAATTGCCGACCATTGATGCCATGCGGATGAAACCGCGGTTGACGCGCGTTCGTCCTAAGGCTTATTGGCTGGATGCAAGCTGTGCGGAGGCTGTATGCAAACTTCAGGCATTGGGTATATCTGTTGAGCAGGTCACTCGTGTGCGAAGAGTAAAAGCGGAACGTTACAAAGTGACCCATTTGGAGCGCGCAGAGAAAGAATGGGAGGGCATTCGTCCGGTAAATGTGGAAACAGCCGTTCGTGAAGAGGATGTCGAGCTTCCGATTGGCAGTTGGCTGGTACCTTTGTCGCAGCCTATGGGCAATTTGGCGGCTACGTTGTTGGAACCGGAATCCGCCTGTGGGTTTGTGAACTTCTGTGTGATTCCGGTTGAAAAGGGGAAGGACCTTCTTGTCGGTAGGCTTATGAAATAAGAGTTGGAAATATTAAATTGGATAAAGACTATGAAACTAAAAAAAATGTGGCGGATTATGCTTTCCTTATGTTTGGGGCTGTGGATGATTTCATGCCAACAGGAGCAGACCAAACTGACCTCTCCTGACGGAAAGCTTTCTTTAGAGTTTGTATTGGATGAAGAGGGCACTCCCCGGTATTGCCTGAAACATGACGGAAAGGATATTTTGCTCCCTTCCCGTTTAGGATTGGTTTTGAAGGATGCTCCCAATCTTTTGACGGGCTTCACCGTGAAAGAGATTAAACATGATTCCCATAACGAGGTTTGGCAACCGGTTTGGGGAGAAGAGGCTGAAATCGTAAATCATTATAACGAACTGAAGGTATGCCTTGCGGAGAAAGAGGCGTTGGGACGGGAATTGGACATCGTTTTCCGTCTTTTTGACGATGGAATGGGATTCCGGTATGAGTTCCCCCGTCAGGAACATCTGCAAGAGTTCCTGATTGATGATGAAGTGACCGAGTTCGTCTTTCCGTCAGATTGTGATGCTTGGAGCATTCCGGTGGAAGGAGTCCGTTTTTATGAGGCGTTGTTTGAGAAAAAGCCTCTCAGCAAGATGGGATGGGTAAGCACTCCGGTAACAATAGAGACGGCTGACAGCCTTTATCTGGCAATTCATGAAGCGAATCTTACGGACTATGCCGCTATGAACTTGAAGCCGGTTGAACAGTCTGGAGATAGTGAAGCCGTCACATTGCGTGCGGCCCTTACTCCTTGGAGTACAGGTGAGAAAGTGCGTGTCGCCGATACGCGCGTCTCTCCTTGGCGCACCATGATAGTGGCTGAATCTGCCGGTGACCTGCTGCTTTCCCGCCTTATGCTGAATCTGAATGAGCCGTGTCGCATGGAAGATACTTCATGGATACAGCCGATGCGCTATATTGGAATTTGGTGGGCTTACCACATGAAACACAATACGTGGCATGCCGGTCCGGAACATGGCGCTACAACGGAGAACACAATGCGTCATATCGACTTTGCCGCAGCCAATAACATCGGTGGTGTATTGGTCGAAGGATGGAATGAAGATTGGGCTACCTGGAAGTTCAGTTTCACAAAGCCATACGCTGATTTTGATATACAGCGCATTACAGATTATGGACATAAGAAAGGGGTCGCTTTAATCGGACACCATGAGACCGGTGGCAATGTCTCCAATTATGAAAGCCAGATGGAAGAGGGCTTCAGCTTCTATGAGAGGTACGGTGTGCATCAGGTGAAAACAGGCTATGTAGGCGATTTGCTCGATGGTAAAGAACGTCACAGCAGTCAATTTGGAGTGCTTCATTATCGCAAGGTGATAGAAGCAGCTGCCCGTCATCGCATCTGCATAGACAATCATGAGCCGGTGATTCCTACTGGATTACAGCGTACCTATCCTAATCTGATGACACAAGAGGGCGTACGTGGGCAAGAATGGGATGCTTGGGATGCCGGTGGTGGAAATCCCCCTTCTCATACAGTGGTGTTGCCATTTACCCGTGGATTGGCAGGGCCTATGGATTTTACACCGGCGACGTTCCGTTTTGTGAATGATGTAATGCCGAAAACGCGTGTGCATACCACATTGGCTAAACAGTTGGCGCTCTTTGTGGTGCTCTATTCTCCGCTGCAAATGGCTTCGGATGAGATAGAGAATTACGAAGCCAATCCTGAACCGTTCAAATTTATAACATCTTGTCCTACGGATTGGAGTCGGACAATGGTACCGGAAGCACGCATTGGAAGTTATGTCACCGTTGCCCGTCGCGATAAAGGGGAGGGATGCTGGTACGTAGGCAGCATTACGGGAGATGAGGGAAGGACGGCTGTCATTAACCTCTCTTTTCTTGATACGGATAAAAAATATTTGGCTACGATTTACCGTGATGCTCCTGAGGCCGATTATGAGACGTGTCCTGCCTCGATACTTATGGAAGAACGGGAAGTGTCAAGCGGTGATACCCTTACTATTTGGCAGGCACGTAGCGGTGGAACTGCCATTCGGTTATGTCCCCTTGAGGAATAGTTTATGTAAAGAACAACGAGCGGGAATACGTTGCCGTTCTTGAGATTGCAATAGAGGGGAGATTCTTAGAAGTAGTATAAATTTCAGGCACGGAATTTCTTGTACAGGTCTTAGAATTCCGTGCCTGATTTATGGTGTTTGATTTTTCAGCCGTGTCATCTGCGGCTGAAAAATCACTTATACTGTCCCCAATCCACATTCCTCATATCCCCGCTCTTCGCCAGTTCGGCGTGCATGGCGAGGGAGGCACGTACGGCATGCGGTGTCTGTGCTTTGCCGTCGGTCAGTTTCAGGTAGTCCCAAAGGATGTTCTTGTAGTCCGGGTGTGCGCAGTTTTCGATGATGGCTTGCGCGCGTTCCTTCGGGCTTTTGCCGCGGAGGTCGGCCACGCCCTGTTCGGTGACGATGATGTTGACATCGTGCTCCGTATGGTCCATGTGTGAGACCATGGGGACGATGGCGGAAATCTTGCCCTCTTTGGCCACCGACGGACAGGTGAAGATGGAGATATAGGCATTGCGGGTGAAGTCGCCGCTTCCGCCGATGCCGTTCATCATCTTCGTGCCGCCGATGTGTGTGGAGTTCACGTTGCCATAGATGTCGGTTTCAATGGCGGTGTTGATGGAGATGACACCGAGTCGGCGGATGATTTCGGGGCTGTTCGAGATTTCCGACGGGCGGAGCACCAGCTTGTCGCGGAAGAAGTCCATGTCGCGGTAGATGCCGTCCAGGCAGTCGTTCGTCACGGTCAGCGAGCAGGCGCTGCCGAACTTCACGCGGCCGTCGCGAATCAGCCCGATGACGGAGTTCTGTATGACTTCGGTGTACATCTCGAAGGCGGGGATGGTCTTGTCGCGTCCCAATGCGCCAAGCACGGCGTTGGCGATGTTTCCCACTCCCGATTGCAGCGGCAGGAAGGTGGGAGGGATGATGCCTCGCTTCATGTCGGCGGCCAGGAAGTCGGCCACGTTCTGTCCGATGCGGTCGGTCAGCGGGTCGGCGTCGGAGAAGGAGCGGGCTTCGTCGGGCCAGTCGGTCTCTACCACGCCTACAATCTTCTTCGGGTCCACCTGTATGTAGGGCAATCCGATGCGGTCGCTTGCCTTGTAGATAGGTATGTCGCGGCGGTAGGGCGGGTCGAGGGGTTCGTAAACGTCGTGCAGTCCTATGGCGCTCTTGCTGTGGGCGGCGTTCAGCTCTACGACGATTTGGTCGGCGAGGCGGCACACGGTCGGTGATATTCCGCCTGCGGCTGTCAGGTAGATCTTGCCGTCTTCGGTCACTTCACACGCTTCGATGATGGCCACGTTGATTTTACCCATAAATCCGTAGCGCATTTCCTGCGCCATCTGCGAGAGGTGGATGTCGTTGTAGGCAATCTCGCCGTTGTTCACGGCCTTGCGGAAGTCCGTGTTCGTGGTGTAGGGGGCACGGTAGCGGATGGCCTTGACGCGTGACAGGATGCCGTCGCAAGAGTCTCCCGTAGATGCTCCGGTGAATATGCTTACCTGGAACGGGTTTCCTTTGGCGTGTTCCGCTTCCGCGATTTTCGCTAATTCAGCCGTTACGGCTTTGGCTGTTCCTGCAGGAGTGAATCCGCTCAGGCCGATGTTGTAGCCATGCTTGATGAGGCTTGCAGCTTCTGCTGCCGAAATGTGATTGAGTGCCATAAGATTTATGATTTTAGATTTATGATTTCAGATTCTTCATTTCTCAGTACTTTCTTTGCAGTATTTCCGACCAGATGATGGCCTTTCTTGCCTCTTCGGCCGACCGGATGCTGAATTCGGAGGCCTCTTCCGACTCTTGCGGTTCGGTGGGCGGCGGGGCGGAATGTGTGGAGTTGCCGGGCGTTTGGAAGGCGGCTTTCGCTTTCCCCTTTTTCCCTGCTTTCCTTGCTTTCTGAGGTTTTTGTGGACCTTCGGGGATGTAGCCTCCGTAGGTGGTGTCGTTGCCGGTCAGGTCGGGCACGGGCGCGTCGGGCTTCGCGTTCTTGTCCGCCTCTTTCTTATATTGCTTTACGATTCCGATGGCAATGAAGCCTACGACCAGCAGAAACTTGAAGATGTCTTCCATAATTCTTCGTTTTAATTTTAATGCAAAGATGATGCAAACCGAAGTGCCTCTGTCATACGGCTTATCTTCGTTTGGGCAAAGTTAGTCAAATTAATTTGATATAGGCAAGAATCGGGCATAAAAAAAGGACAGCTTCACAGCTATCCTTTTTGAGCTTAACCTAAACCTTAACTATGAAAAAATCTAATGTTTCTTTCATTCTACAAAAATGGAGATTTATTTCAAGAATCTCAAGCGGAGGCCTGGAAAATGTTCGATCGGTTAACATTAATTAGTAGTAAAACTCAGACAATCAATCCAAAGAGCTATTTTTCCACGCTATTTCGTCCCGAATTGGCAGGGAAGAAGTATATTTGCAACGTGTTTCGGCCGGCAAGGATCCGCCCGGGACAAACCGGAAACTCATTTAAAAACGAATTTGATTATGGAAAAAGCAACAGGAGCAGACTTTAAATCTGCAACTGCCGATGGCAACAAGAAGTTGTTCATCGAAACCTACGGCTGCCAGATGAATGTGGCAGACAGTGAAGTGATTGCCTCCGTGATGCGGATGGCGGGCTACTCCGTGGCCGAAACGCTGGACGAGGCGGACGCGGTGTTCTTGAACACCTGCTCCATCCGCGACAATGCGGAGCAGAAAATCCTGAACCGCCTGGAGTTCTTCCATTCGCTGAAGAAGAAGCGGCGCGGCCTGATTGTGGGCGTGTTGGGCTGCATGGCAGAGCGTGTGAAGGACGACCTCATCGCCAACCACCACGTCGATCTGGTGGCGGGTCCCGACGCCTACCTCTCCCTGCCCGAACTGATAGCGTCGGTCGAGGCGGGCGAAAAGGCCATCAACGTGGAGCTTTCCACCACCGAAACCTACCGCGACATCATCCCCTCGCGCATCTGCGGCAACCACATCTCAGGATTCGTCTCCATCATGCGCGGCTGCAACAATTTCTGCACCTACTGCATCGTGCCCTATACCCGCGGACGTGAGCGGAGCCGCGACGTGGAGAGCATCTTGAGCGAAGTGGCCGACCTGGCGGCGAAGGGCTACAAGGAAGTCACCCTGTTGGGACAGAACGTCAACTCCTACCGCTTTGAGCGGCCCGACGGCGAGGTGGTCACCTTCCCCGTGCTGCTCCGCACGGTGGCGGAGGCGGTGCCCGCCATGCGTGTCCGCTTCACCACGTCGCACCCGAAGGATATGAGCGACGAGACGCTCCGGGTCATTGCCGACGTGCCCAACGTCTGCAAGCACATCCACCTGCCCGTGCAGAGCGGAAGCAGCCGCATCCTGAAGCTGATGAACCGCAAGTACGACCGCGAATGGTATCTGGAGCGCGTCGCCGCCATCCGCCGCATCATCCCCGATTGCGGCCTCTCCACCGACATCTTCTCCGGCTTCCACAGCGAGACGGAGGAAGACCATCGGATGTCTCTCTCGCTGATGGAGGAGTGCGGCTACGACGCCGCCTTCATGTTCAAGTATTCCGAACGCCCCGGCACGTACGCCTCCAAACGCCTGCCCGACGACGTGCCCGAAGAGGTGAAGATACGCCGCCTGAACGAAATCATCGCCCTCCAGAACCGTCTTTCCGCCGAAGCGAACGCCCGCTGCGTGGGACGGACCTACGAGGTGCTGGTGGAGGGAGTCTCCAAACGCAGCCGCGACCAGCTCTTCGGCCGCACGGAGCAGAACCGCGTGGTGGTATTCGACCGTGGCACACACCGCGTGGGCGACTTCGTCCGGGTGAAGATTACCGAATCCAGTTCGGCGACGCTGAAGGGGGAGGAAGTATAGGGATAAAGGAGTTGAAGGAGTTAACCCCTTATTCATGCCTTTGACAGACACTTGCTTCTGAGCCGACAGACACTTGTGTTCAAGCTGACAGACACTTGTGTCTGTCGGCTCAGAAGCAAGTGTTTGAGAAAAGGGTGTTTTTCGATGCGATTTCAGCGATTCCATGCCCGTAGGCCTACGTTTCAAGTGAATCTTTCCTGATTTTTCGGTTTTGGTTTCAAATATTGGAACATTTTTTTGAATTATGGAATTGTATTTCTATCTTTGTGACACAATAATCGGATGGCAATGAGAATATTTACCGAACAAGCATTGAAAGAATGTGCGGAGAGCCATCCCAATTCCAAAGCCGCATTGCAAGAGTGGGCTTCCGTTGTGAAGAAAAGCAAGTGGACTTGCTTTGCCGATGTCAAGCAGGCTTTCAACAGCGTTGGCAATGTGGGCAATCAGCACTATGTCTTCAATATCAAGGGAAATAATTACCGATTGGTGGTGGTGATTAAGTTTACCGTACGATTTGTATATATCCGCTTCATCGGTACTCATGCAGAATATGACAAGATAGATTGCGCTAATATTTAGGATTATGACGAAGATAGAAAATCAGGCACAGTATGAATGGGCGGTCAACAGAGTGGAGGAACTTCTTCCTTTGGTGAAAGACGATACGCCTTTGGACGACCCGAACAGCATCGAACTGGAATTGCTCTCCAATCTGGTGGCGGATTATTCAGAAGAACATTTCGCTTTGGGAGAACCTACGCTTATGGATATTCTCAAACTCCGCATGTACGAAATGGGGCTTAATCAGAAGTCGCTTTCCGAACTGCTGAACGTCAGCCCTTCGCGCGTCAGCGAATACCTCTCCGGCAAGTGCGAGCCCACCTTGAAGGTGGCGCGCGAGATAAGCCGGAAGCTGAACATCGACGCCAGCATCGTGTTGGGCGTGTAGCCGGCTTATCTGTCGGTGCGCCCCGCTTACAGGTTAAATCTCCTTAATGAAAACCGCATAACCCACTTTTTATTTGTTATTTTGCACCAAATTCAGGTGTAGTGCGGGCTGTAAGGTGCAGGCCGCACGGCCGTGTTGGTTAGAACGTCCGATGAATAAACTTACTATAACCTCTTGTCCGTTGTGCGGCGCGACGCATTTGGAGCGTGCCCTGACGTGCGTCGATCATTACGCTTCGGGCGAAATGTTCCACTTGTGCCGTTGCAGGGACTGCGGGTTCCTCTTCACGCAAGGTGTTCCCGTGGAGGCCGAAATAGGGCGCTACTACGAGACTCCCGATTACATTTCACACAGCGATACCCGGAAGGGGGTGATGAACTCCGTCTATCACAGGGTGCGCACCTATATGTTGGGCCGCAAGGCACGGCTGGTGGAGCGTGAGTCGCGCCGCAAAGAGGGCCGTCTGCTGGATTTGGGCACGGGTACGGGCTATTTTGCCGACACCATGCGCCGGCGGGGCTGGCAGGTGGAAGCCGTGGAGAAGAGCGGGCAGGCACGGGCCTTCGCCAAAGAGCGTTTCGGCCTGGACGTGAAGCCTTCGGAGGCCTTGAAAGAGCTGGCGCCCGGCAGCTTCGACGTCATCACCCTGTGGCACGTGCTGGAGCATCTGGAGCCTATCAACGAGACGTGGGAAACCCTGCGCTCCCTGCTCACCGACAAGGGCGTGCTGATTGTGGCGGTGCCCAACTGCTTGTCCTTCGATGCCCGGAAGTATGGCGCCTATTGGGCGGCCTACGATGTGCCCCGCCACTTGTGGCACTTCACGCCGGACACCATCCAGCGTTTCGGAGCCAAGCACGGGTTCATACTGGCGGAGCGATATCCCATGCCCTTCGATGCCTTCTACGTCTCCATGCTGACGGAGAAGAACATGCGTCATACGTGCGCCTTCCTGCGGGGGATGCTGACGGGCACGCTGGCGTGGTTCAGCGCATTGGTTAGGAAAGACCGCAGCAGCTCGATGATTTACGTGTTCAGAAAGAAGCAATTGGTAGTTGATAGTTAGCAATTGATAGTTGATAGTTAGTAGTTGATAATTGATAGTTTAGAGGATGAGAATCATTATCACTTACTACCTGTCAACTATCAATTGTCAACTATCAACTACTAACTATCAACTAACAATTGTCAACTATCAACTAGAAAAAGGATGAAGTCAAAAAACAATTCGGTCTCCGGTTTCGATATGCAGTTCGTCACTTCGGGCATCAGCACGGCGCTGGTGCTGCTGTTGCTGGGGCTGGTGGTGTTTTTTGTGCTGACGGCCCACAATCTTTCGGTCTATGTCAAAGAGAACATCAGCTTCTCCGTGCTCATCAGCGACGACATGAAGGAGGCGGACATCCTGAAACTCCAGAAGAAGCTGGATAAGGAGCCGTTCGTGAAGCAGTCGGAATACATCTCAAAAAAGCAGGCGCTCCGCGAGCAGACGGAGGCGATGGGCACGGACCCGCAAGAGTTTCTCGGCTACAATCCCTTCACCGCCTCCATCGAGATAAAGCTGCGTTCGGACTACGCCAATTCGGACAGCATCGCCCGGATAGAGAAGCTGATCAAGAAGAACACCAACATCCAGGAGGTGCTCTACCAGAAGGAGCTGATAGATGCCGTGAACGAGAACATACGAAACATCAGCCTGCTCCTGCTGGGGCTTGCCGTGATACTGGCGTTCATCTCGTTTGCGCTGATAAACAACACCATCCGGCTGGCCATATATTCCAAACGCTTCCTCATCCACACGATGAAGCTGGTGGGGGCGAGCTGGAGCTTTATCCGCCGGCCGTTCTTGCGCCGCAACTTCTGGATTGGGGTGACGGCGGCGGTGGTGGCCGACGCCATCCTGTGGGGGGCTGCCTGGTGGCTGGTCTCTTACGAGCCCGATTTGGTGGAGGTCATCACGTCCGACGTGATGCTGGTGGTCTCCGTCTCTGTATTGGTGTTCGGTGTGCTGATTACGTGGCTGTGTGCCCTGCTCTCCATCAACAAGTATCTGAGGATGAAGGCGGGGACGCTGTACCATATATAGGAGGAGCCTCTCCCCCGGTCCCCCCGTAGGGAGGGGGAAGGGAATGATGGAGGTGTTAAAGGTTTATATTCCTATAGTTTATTGATTATAAAGTTGAGGTCATAAATCTAAAATGATTAATATGTTGAATAAAGAGAAATTCGCTTTTGATAAGATTAACTTCATACTGCTTGCCGTAGGTATGGCGGTGGTTATCATCGGCTTTCTGCTGATGACGGGTCCTGTCTCTACGCCGGACCACTTCGAGCCGGACATCTTCAGCGCACGTCGCGTCAAGGTGGCTCCGGTAGTCTGCCTGCTGGGCTTTGTGTTTATGATATATGCGGTGTTGAGGAAGCCGAAAGGAAATTAGTTGACAAGTGGACGAGTTGATGAGTTGATAACTCGTCAACTCAAAAAAAACATATCGATATGGAATGGTTTGAAGCGCTTATCCTTGGGCTTATACAAGGACTGACCGAATACTTGCCTGTGAGCAGCAGCGGGCATCTGGCCATTGGTTCGGCATTGTTCGGCATTGAGGGAGAGGAGAATCTTACCTTTACGATAGTGGTGCACGTGGCCACCGTGCTCAGCACGCTGGTCATCTTGTGGAAGGAGATAGACTGGATTTTCAAGGGACTGTTCAAGTTCCGGATGAACGACGAGACGCGCTATGTGCTCAACATCCTGGTTTCGATGATACCCATCGGCATCGTGGGCGTGTTCTTCAAGGACAAGGTGGAGGCCATCTTCGGCTCGGGGCTGCTCGTCGTGGGCTGCAGTCTGCTGCTGACCGCCCTGCTGCTGGCTTTCTCCTATTATTATAAGCCGAGGCAGAAGGAGAGCATCGGCCTGAAAGACGCGTTCGTCATCGGATTGGCGCAGGCTTGCGCGGTGCTTCCGGGGCTTTCGCGCTCGGGCAGCACCATCGCCACGGGGCTGCTGCTGGGATGCGACAAGGCACGGTTGGCTCAGTTCTCGTTTCTGATGGTGATACCGCCCATCTTGGGCGAAGCCCTGCTCGACGGGGTGAAGATGATGAAGGGCGAAGCCATTGCGGGAGACATCCCCACGCTCTCGTTAGTGATAGGTTTCCTTGCCGCCTTTGTCTCAGGCTGCCTTGCCTGCAAGTGGATGATAAGCATCGTGAAGAGAGGCAAGCTGATATATTTCGCCATCTATTGTGCGATAGCCGGTATATTGACATTGATATTATAAGAAACTCTTAAGTGATACTGTTTTTATCTTCCTCCCTACGAGGGAGGGGTTAGGGGAGAGGCTCTATGGATTTTAAAGAAGGAGAAGTACTTTATTTCAACAAGCCGCTGGGCTGGACATCGTTCAAGGTAGTGGGACACGCACGCTACCACATCTGCCGGCGGATAGGCGTGAAGAAGCTGAAAGTGGGGCATGCCGGAACGCTCGACCCCCTTGCCACGGGCGTGATGATTGTCTGCACGGGCAAGGCTACCAAACGGATCGAGGAGTTCCAGTATCACACGAAGGAGTATGTCGCCACCATCCGGCTGGGTGCCACCACCCCTTCCTACGACCTGGAGCATGAGATAGACGCCACCTATCCCACAGAGCACATCACCCGTCGGTTGGTGGAAGAGACGTTGAAGAAGTTTGTGGGCGAGATACAGCAGGTTCCCCCCGCATTTTCCGCCTGCATGGTGAACGGAAAACGCGCCTACGACCTTGCCCGTCGGGGCGAGGAGGTGGAGCTGAAGCCCAAACTGCTCGTCATCGACGAGATAGAGTTGCTGGAATGCAACCTGCCCGACATCAAGGTGCGCGTGGTGTGCAGCAAGGGCACCTACATCCGTGCCCTGGCACGTGACATCGGCGAGGCGCTGGACAGCGGTGCCCATCTCATCGCCCTGGAGCGCACGCGTGTGGGCGATGTCCGCATCGAAGACTGCCTGAATCCGCTCGAGTTCAAGGAGTGGATAGATGCGCAGGAAATAAGTGAACAATATATTTAAATCCAAAGATATGAAACTGTCGCAATTTAAATTCAAGCTTCCCGAAGAGAAGATTGCTTTGCATCCCGCGAAGTACAGAGATGAATCGCGCCTGATGGTGCTGCACCGCAAGACTGGTGAGATAGAGCACAAGATGTTCAAGGAAATCCTGGAGTATTTCGACGACAAGGACGTGTTTATCTTCAACGACACCAAAGTGTTTCCCGCCCGCCTTTACGGCAACAAGGAGAAGACAGGTGCCCGCATCGAAGTGTTCCTGCTGCGCGAGCTGAACGAAGAGCTTCGCCTGTGGGACGTGCTGGTGGACCCTGCGCGTAAAATCCGCATCGGCAACAAGCTCTACTTCGGCGACGACGATTCGATGGTGGCTGAAGTGATAGACAACACCACTTCGCGCGGACGTACGCTCCGCTTCCTCTACGACGGTCCGCACGACGAGTTCAAGCGGGCACTCTATGCCTTGGGCGAAACGCCGCTGCCCCACAGCATCATCAACCGCCCCGTGGAGCCGGATGATGCCGATAGATTCCAGTCCATCTTTGCCCGCAACGAGGGTGCCGTGACCGCTCCCACCGCCAGCCTGCACTTCAGCCGCGAGCTGATGAAGCGCATGGAAATCAAGGGCATCGACTTCGCCTACATCACGCTGCACGCCGGATTGGGCAACTTCCGCGAGATAGATGTGGAAGACCTCACCAAGCACAAGACCGACTCCGAACAGATGATTGTGGACGAGAAGGCTGTGAGCATCGTGAACCACGCCAAAGACCTGAACAAGCAGGTTTGCGCCGTGGGAACCACCGTGATGCGTGCCATCGAAAGCACCGTCAGCACCGACGGTCACCTGAAGATGTACGAAGGATGGACCAACAAGTTCATCTTCCCGCCCTACGACTTCACCGTTGCCAACGCGATGGTGTCCAACTTCCACATGCCGCTCTCCACATTGCTGATGATTGTGGCTGCTTTCGGCGGCTACGAGCAGGTGATGAACGCCTACGACGTGGCGCTGAAAGAGGGCTACCGCTTCGGAACGTATGGAGATGCGATGCTGATTACGGACAGATAATTCTTTCTTCTGAAGGAGCCATCAAGAGTTAAAAGGAGTTAGAGGCCAATAGTTTGCTTGTGTCAGCAAAACTATCGGCCTCTAACTTCCGAATACCCCCTTCTAACTCCTTCCAACTCCCGAATAACTCCCTATAAAATGACCATTTACTTCAGCCTCGGAACCAACCTCGGCGATAAGGAGCAGAACCTCCGTACCGCCGTCCGCAAGATAGAAGAGCAGGTAGGAGAAGTTGTTTCCCTGTCCGCTTTTTATGCCACCGCCCCGTGGGGATTCGCTTCCGAAAACAGCTTTCTGAATGCCGCGCTGGCGGTAGAGACCACCCTTCTTCCTATGGAGGTGCTGGCAGTCACGCAGCAGATTGAGCGCGAGATGGGGCGTACCCGCAAGTCTGTCAACGGCGTGTATGGCGACCGCGTGATAGACATCGACCTGCTGCTTGCCTTTGCCGACGACGGCACTTCCATCGTGTGGGATACTCCCGAACTGAAACTTCCCCATCCGCTGATGCGGGAGCGCGACTTCGTGATGCGTCCGTTGGCGGAGATTGCGCCGGAGGTGGCGGGCTGTTTTTAGAAGGAGTTATCGGGAGTTATCGGGAGTTATTCGGGAGTTAGAGGCCGATAGTCCTGCTTGCACAAGTCGGAGTATTGGCCTCTAACTCCTTTTAACTCCCGAATAACTCCCGATAACGCCGATAGTCCTGCTTGCACAAGTCGGAGTATTGGCCTCTAACTCCTTTTAACTCCCGAATAACTCCCGATAACGCCGATAGTCCTGCTTGCACAAGTCGGAGTATTGGCCTCTAACTCCTTTTAACTCCCGAATAACTCCCGATAACTCCTTTAAAATTCTTACTTATTTCTCTATTTCAAACGTCACCAGCACTCCTTTGTGGTCTGTCGGCCATACCCCTTCGGGCAGCAGGAACTTGTCTTCCGAGGTCTCTTCCACCCGTTGGTTCTTGACGATGCTTCCCTTCGGGCCGAAGATGATGGCATCTTTCAGCTTGAGGGCGGGGTGGGGGTGGTAGAACACGTAGTCGATGCGGTCGCGCTCGTCCGACTTCGGTGCCCAGGTCAGCTTCCCGGTCGGGATGAGCGGGTTGTCGGCGGGGAAGGTGAAGCCGGGGTGGGTCAGCACGTTGGGATAGCACGTGCGGTAGGTGTCGATGAAGCCGGCGTTGTCCAGCAGCAGGGGGACGGTCCAGGGGATGATGAGGCCGTTGTGGTCGTAGAGGTCTTTGGTCTCACGCGTCCAGTCGAGGTGCGACGGCTCGTTGAAGTCTCCGCCCAAGATGACGATGGTTCCCTCCTCGATGTCCTGTCGGGCGGCGGTGATGAAGTCGCGGATGGCATCGTCGCGCAGGGAGGCGTCGTTCACCTCCAGCACCTCGCGCACGGTTTGCGGGATGGGAATCTCCTTCCAGGTGGAGCCGTCGTAGCCGCGCACGTTGTAGTAGGCGTCGCTCAGGTAGTCCAGGTGGGCGGTATAGACGGCTATCTTGTGCCCGTGGATGTGGCTGGTCAGCTTGTAGATGCTGCCGTGGTCGTCCTTTTCGGGGAAGACGGTCAGCGAGTCGGTGATGGGGTAGCGGCTCAGCAGCCCGGTGTCGTAGCTGTAGAAGGAGTGGTAGGTTTCGCCCCGTTCTTTGAGCGACTGCACGATGCGGTCGCAGAAGCGGGTGTTGTGGTAGTTGCGCACTTCGCTGAAGGTGACGAAGTCGGGCTTCAGGCGGACAATCTCGCTGACGATGGCGTCGTAGCCTCCGGGCACCACCGTCCCTTCCTGCCAGATGTTCCATTGCAACACGGTGAATTCTTTCTTTTCTTGCGCTTTTCCAAAGAGGAATGCCGGCAGAAGCAGGCATAGCAGAATCAGTCTTTTCATCATCAATTTAAGAATTAAGTTTGTGCAAAAGTAGCAAATTCTGCCCGAATGGAATGAAATGAGCTGTGAATCCGTGTTAATCTCCTCCCTTTGCGCTACAGGTTAAGGAAAAACTCTCTATCTTTGCGGCCGAAAATGAGAAGTGGAAAGATTTGAGTAGCTTGCAACCACGGAAAAAAATGCTAAAACACATCCTTTTCTTTATCGGGCGCACCGCCCGACGCGCTGTATCTACTCATTGCATTCCCTCTTGTCTCCTTATTTTTTAATTTTTAATTCTCAATTTAAAATGGGATATTTATTCACATCCGAATCGGTGTCTGAGGGACACCCCGACAAAGTGGCCGACCAAATATCGGACGCTGTGCTTGACAAACTGCTGGCTTACGACCCCAGTTCGAAAGTAGCTTGCGAAACGCTGGTTACTACCGGGCAGGTAGTGCTGGCCGGTGAAGTGAAAACCAAAGCCTACGTTGACATGCCGCTCATCGCACGCGAAGTTATCAAGAAGATAGGCTATACGAAAGGCGAGTATATGTTCGAAAGCAACTCGTGCGGCGTGCTGAGCGCCATCCACGAGCAAAGCCCCGACATCAACCGAGGCGTGGAGCGCCAGGACCCCATGGAGCAGGGCGCAGGCGACCAGGGCATGATGTTCGGCTATGCCACCAACGAGACGGAGAACTATATGCCTCTCTCCCTCGACCTGGCGCACCGCATCCTGCTGGTGCTGGCCGACATCCGCCGCGAAGGCCGGGTGATGACCTACCTCCGTCCCGACGCCAAAAGCCAGGTGACCATCGAATATGACGACAACGGCACGCCTGTGCGCATCGACACCATCGTGGTCTCCACCCAACACGACGACTTCATCCGTCCTGCCGACGACAGCGAAGCCGCACAGCTCAAGGCAGATGAAGAGATGCTGGCGCAAATCCGCCGCGATGTCATCGAGATTCTGATGCCCCGCGTCGTTGCCTCCATCCATGCCGAAAAGGTGCTGGCGCTGTTCAACGACGGCATCAAATACCACGTCAACCCCACGGGCAAGTTCGTCATCGGCGGCCCGCACGGCGACACCGGTCTGACCGGACGCAAAATCATTGTCGATACCTACGGCGGCAAGGGTGCCCACGGTGGCGGCGCCTTCTCCGGCAAAGACCCCTCGAAGGTGGACCGCAGCGCCGCCTACGCCGCACGCCACATCGCCAAGAACCTCGTTGCCGCAGGCGTGGCCGACGAGATGCTGGTGCAGGTGAGCTATGCCATCGGTGTGGCGCGACCCATCAACATCTTTGTCGATACTTACGGACGCAGCCGCGTCAACATGAGCGACGGCGAAATCGCCCGCAAGATTGACGAGCTGTTCGACCTCCGCCCCAAAGCCATTGAAGACCGCCTGAAGTTGCGCAACCCCATCTATCAGGAGACCGCAGCCTACGGACACATGGGACGCGAACCGCAGGTAGTCACCAAACGTTTCCGCAGCCGCTACGAAGGCGACAAGGACGTAGAGGTGGAACTCTTCACATGGGAGAAGCTGGACTATGTGGAGAAGGTGAAGGAAGCGTTCGGAATCAATTGACAATGGGCAATTGATAATTGATAGTTATAGTGGTGTAAATCGGGCACGGATTACACCGACTTTCACGGATAAGGGAAAAGGAAAAAGACGTGAGAATCGGTGGAATCCGTGCCCGAATCATATTATGATATTATTCTCTTTTTCATTCGAAACGGTTCGGATGGTTTCTTCAAGAATCACTCCGACAGGAACCGATAAGCCGGTATCATCCTGACAACCTTTCCGTTATCTTCGAAGCTGTCTGTCTGGTTGAGGGTGACGATGATGCCTTCTGTCAGGTTCAGCGCATCCATTGCCTCTGACAGCCCGTTGTATTCGCGGGTGAAATTCTGCTCGTTGATTTGGTGGCATACCTGTATGGCGCTGTGCACCTTTCCCTTGCGGCTGGCGATGAAGTCGCATTCTCCTTGTCCTTTATAATAGCAGATGCTGTCTCCTTGCCGCCGCAGGTGCAGATAGACCAGGTTTTCCAGTTTGTGGCCCGCGTTGTCAGTGAAGCCGGCTGAAGCCTCGTTCACCAGCCCCAAATCAATGGCATAGACCTTTTTGGGGTTGCGTGCCTGCACCTTCAGCGAGTAGTTGAAGATGGGGACGAACTCCAGCAGATAGGCGGATTGATAGAAAGAGAAATACTCCAGAAAGGTGGAGGTGGCTTTGATGCCGAACATTCCCGCCAGCTTGCTTGCCGACACTAAGTTTCCCACATTCGACAGCAGATATACCGCCAAAGCCCGCAGCGAGTTCACGTCCTTGAGGGAGTTCCGCACGGCGATGTCGCGTATCAGGATGTCGTCTATCAGCGTGTTCAGGATGATGCCGTTCGGGTGCTTCACGTATTCGGGTATGCCGCCCGTGCGCAGGTAGTCGGCGAGCGACTCCTCGTTGGCCGTCAGCCGTTTGAAGGAGAGGTATTCGGGGTAGGAGAAGGGGAACAGTTCCATCGGGATGTGCCGTCCCGTGAGGTGTGTGCCCAGCTCCTTGCTCAACAGGGAGGCGTTGGAGCCTGTGACGAACAGGGTGTATCCCTCGTTGAGCAGTTGGTGGACGAAGATTTCCCATCGCGGGACGGTCTGTATCTCGTCGAAGAAGAGTACGGACATTTCCCGCCGCTCTATTTCGCGCAGCAGGCGGTTGAAGTCGTCTGTGGCGAAGCCGGCGAGGCGGATATCCTCGAAGTTCAGGTAGAGCGCCCGGTGGTATTCCTGCGATGACATCAGTTGCCGCAGAAGGGTGCTCTTTCCGCAACGGCGAATGCCCGTAATGATGGTGGCGAACGAAGGGATTACGGGTACTGAGGAGAGTGCCTCGCGCGTCAGCCCATTCTCCTTCTTACGGAATATTTCGGTCTGCGCATCGAGCACGGCGGATATTTCTTCTTGTCTAATCATCTTGTAGAGAGTTTGTTGTCGCAAATATACGATTTTATTTGTTACCAGCAAACGATTTCGTAGTTTACCAGCAAACGATTTCATAGTCCGGCAGCAAACAAACTTCCAAAGCCGGACACAGAGCCACGGAGCCGCCGCGTCGCCGCGAACACCCTCCGCCCCCTCCGGCTCTCAAAAAAAGAACCTCCGTGCCTCTGTGTCTCCGTGTTCTTACATCGTCAGATACTTCCTTATCGAGAACTTCACAATCGCCATCGTGTTGATGGAGGCGAGGGGGATGTCCATCGGTTCGTGGTGCGGGTTGTAGCTCACCAGGCGGAGGCAGTCGGGCCGGTCCGATTGGTTGACGTACTTCACCGCCAGGTATTCGTCGCCTCCGCGCAAGAAGGATACGAGGTATATCTCGCCGTAGCACACCTCGCTGAAGCTCTGTATGGACTTGAATCCCACGATGTCGCCCGACTTGAGGATGGGGTACATCGAGTCGCCCGTCACGTAGATGGCGCCGTCGCAGCGGGGGATGTCGGGAATCATGATTTTGTCCAGTTCATATTGCGGGCCCTCTTCGAGCATCGTCTTCAGGTTGGCGGCGGCGGATAGGTTGTAGAGGGGCACGCTTCGGTTGGCCACGGGGTCGGCTGTTTTCGGATTGTGAAGTATCTCCACTTCGCCCTGAATCAGGTCGCTGTCGCAAAATTTCTCTTGATGCACGGGCGAGCCCTTGCCCGTCAGCAGCCAGTTGTAGTCCACGTCGGCAAACTTGCCCAACACCAGGGGGAAGTCGATGCTGTTGCGTGCCGTCCAGTTGCTCAGGGTGGAGCGCGAGATGCCCAAATAGGCGGCAAGCTCGCTGTCGGTCTTATAGTTTCTCATCCGTTTGGCGCGTTTCATGATTTCGGCGGCGCTAAACACCTTGTCACTCTCATTTTTCATATCTTCCTTGTTTTGGTTTACGGTTCTTGTTGCTCTTCTTTTTTTCGGAATGTAAATTTTTCGGAACGTGTGGTTCGCTTATTTACAGCCGATTAGTAAAAATTCTAACATTAATCTCTCAAATCGCTTGTTTTATAATTAAAAACAGCATTATCTTTGTGGGGACAAAAATAGAGGTTTTGTTTTATAATCGCAAACAATAAAAGAAAAGAATCATGAAAAACATCCAACAAGAAGGCTTCGAGCCTGCATCCAATCCGACAAACACAAGTGTCCAACCTGACAAACACAAGTGTCTGACCGCTCAGGGACTTGCTTCTGACCCGACAGACGCAAGTCCCTGTCAGCCCCTCCGGCGATGCTCCTGCTGCCATCGCCTGTTGCCCCTCTGCGCTTTCTACCTGAAGGGGCGCTTGCAAAAGCCCGATCGCTGCTGCAAGGAGTGCCGCAAGGCGGACAACCGCATCCGGCGCAAAGCCGCGAAATGCTCTGTGAAGGGGGAGAGCCCCCGTCGCAGCTATCCCGTGATTACGGAAATCGAACAAGAGTCCGTCCGCATGTACCTTCTCCGGAAAGCCTTGCAGACCGTCCGCGAAAGCGTGCTCCGCAAACGCCGGAGGCGCTATGAAGAAGATTTCTAAACACGGATATTTTTAAACACAGCTATTTTTAAACACAGAGACACGGAGACACAGAGTTTTGAATCATAGATTATAAATTATAAATCTTTCCCCCCCCCCTCCTCCGTGTCTCTGTGTCTCCGTGTTTTTCTTTCTAAATCTCTAATCCTTAAAACTTATGTCCAGAATCAAGAAACGGGGACTCGACTACTTCCCCATGAACACAGACTTCCTGCACGACCGTCTGGTGCGTCGCATCATGAAACGGGAGGGCGACGCTTCGCTTTCCGTATTAATCCAGACGCTTTGTTGCATCTATTCGGGCGAGGGCTACTACGTTGCCGCCGATGCCCTGTTTTACGACGATTTGGCCGACAACCTCTACCAGCAGGAGCCGGCCGATGTGGAGCGCATCATCCGCCTTGCCGTGGAGTATGGCTTCTTCGACGCCCGCCTCTTCGGTGAGTATGGCATCCTGACTTCGGTGGATATCCAGCGGCAATACTTCTTCATCACGAAGCGCCGCGTGGCTTCGTCGCTGGACGAGCGTTATAATCTGTTGCCGAAGGAGGCTCCCGCGGGAGATGCCGGTCCGGACAAGGCGGCTGTGCTGAAAGAGGTGGCGGAGAGCGTGGCTTCCGGCGGCGTATGCGACGGGGCCGTAATTGCAGCAGAAAAGGGCATAGCTGCAACATTTCAATCTGAAAACATCGAAAACGGGGCTTCGGGTACACAAAGCATACAAAAGCAAAGCACATCAAAGCAAAGCACAGAAAACCCCCTCTTGAGTTCCCCCGGAACCGGTGGAACGGAAGGCGAGGCCGGAGCGTCCGCGGAGGAGGAGTATCTTCGGAAAATAGAGTCGCTGACACTGCCCCGCGACGGCAAGAGGCGAAATCCGGACGGGCTGCTGCTCAACATGCGCCAGTTCCGCATCCCGCCGCACGAGCAGTATGCCATCCTCCTCAAGAGCAACTTCGGAGTCATCGGGCATCCCCTCTGGAAGGGATTCTCCGCCCTCCGGGAAAGCCACGGGAAGATACGGCAGCCGGGGCGCTACTTGCTGAGCCTGTGCAGGGGGGCAGATTTGTGATTTCAGATTTATGATTTATGATTGGGGGGGAGGTTGTCCGAAAACCTGGTTGCTGCTTGCATGCGGTTCTGATTTTAGGCACGGAATTACACGGATTAATCAAGAAGAAAACCGTGTAAATCCATGTAATCCGTGCCTAAATTACTATATCATTATACTATTATGTAGGTTCCTTTTCGTATTGGCACACCTCCCTGCATTGAAAATGAATGCGTTGTATATGTTCCGATAGGTGTCGCCTTCTGGCGATGAAAAGGTAGTGACGATAATTTTCATTTTGTGTAACGCTTTTGCCAAAATCGTTATTTCGTTTTCAAAACAAGTGGTATCTTTGCATTGTCATTAAGCTTAAGACACAAAAACGAAACATTATTATTAACTATTAAAAACTTTACAAGATTATGCCAGTACTTTACAAAACTATTCAATCGACGAAAGAGAACAAAGAGGGTGTGAAGCTGTTTCATCCGCGTGCCGTACACGTCGCCACGATAAGCAGCGTGCAGCTTGCCAAAGAGATTGCCGAGTATTCGTCTCTCACCACGGGTGACGTGAAGAACACGATAGACAACCTGGTGACCGTGATGACCAAGCATCTCCACGCTTCGGAGTCGGTGACGCTCGACGGTCTTGGAACGTTCAGCCTTGTGATGCGCTCGCGGGGCAGGGGGGCGGCTACCGCCGGCGAGGTCAGCCCTTCGCAGGCAAGGTTGCATATACGCTTCATCCCCGCCTTCACCAAGAACCAGGACGGCACCGTAGCCACCCGCGCGCTGATTACGGGCGTGAAGTGCGTGCCCTACAGCAAGGAGTCGGCAGCCTCCGGCGGCGGCAACACGGGCGGCACAGGCGGCGGCGAAGACCCGGGCGATAACCCGTTGGGCTGATCGGGCCGGGAAATTCCGACCGCGGACATCGTACACAAAAAACAACTAAACTAAAGACTAAATCAACATGAAAATCAAGAAAGAAACCTGGAAAAGCATCCTGAAAGTCATCGTAACCGTCATCACCACCGTGGCCGGTGTGTTCGGAGTGAAGGCGATGAACCCGTAAGAGGGAGAGAGAAAAAGCGTGTGCCAAAACAATAAAGGCACACGCTTTTGTGTTTATCAGTTCTTGCTACCGGCCTCGATTGCTGTCTCCGTCGCAGGCCGCCGCTTCTACGCATGCCGCAGCCTTTCTTTCAGTTCCGCCACCCCTTCGGACGCTCCCTTGCGGATGACGTGTATCGGTCTCGCGGAGTGCGCGTCCACCGGTTTGGGGTCTATCAGATAGACTTCCGCCGTGCGGGGGGCGTAGTGCAGCAGTCCGGCGGCGGGATATACGTTCAGCGAGGTGCCGATAATCACGAAGATGTCCGCCTTCTCCACATATCCGATGGCGTTCTCTATCTGCGGCACCGCCTCGCCGAACCAGACGATGAACGGGCGCAGCTGCGAGCCGTCGCCTGCCTTGTCGCCCATCTTCACCTCATAGGCTTCGGGCTCCAGCTCCTTGATGAAGCGCGGGTTGTTGGGGTCGTAGCTGGAGCAGACCTTTGTCAGCTCGCCGTGCAGGTGGACGACGTGTGTGCTGCCTGCCCGTTCGTGCAGGTTGTCCACGTTTTGCGTGATGACGGTCACGTTGAAGTCCCGTTCCAGTTCGGCAAGCCCCGTGTGTCCCGCGTTCGGCTGCACGTCGAGCAGTTGGCGGCGGCGTTCGTTGTAGAAGTTGATGACCAGTTCGGGGTCGCGCGCATACCCTTCGGGGGTCGCCACCAGTTCCACCGGATACTTGTCCCACAATCCGCCCGCGTCGCGGAAGGTGCTGATACCGCTTTCGGCGCTCATTCCCGCGCCCGATAGGATGACTAAGTTTTTCATAAGCTGTTTGTTTTTCAGGAGGGAGTTATCCCCTGCAAATATACGCAGAATGTTGAAGTTGAGTCCTAAATAAGAAAAATTAAATGCCATAAAGCCGCTTCATTCAAATAAAAGCTGTACTTTTGCCACTCATTAATTTGCAACAGGTTGGAAAAGAAACCCTTTTCCTGCCGACAACTACAATGATTATGGATAAATTCAGCTACGCTATCGGCCTTGGAATAGGCCAGAATCTGTTAAGTATGGGCGCCAAGGGAATCGAAGTGGACGACTTCGCGCAAGCAATCAAAGACGTATTGGAGGGCAACCAGACGGCCATCAGCCACACCGAAGCCCGCGACATAGTGAACAAGTACTTCGCCGAAATGGAGGAGAAGATGAACGCCGCCAACATCGAGGCAGGCCGGAAGTTTCTCGAAGAGAACAAGAAACGCCCGGGCGTCATCACACTGCCCAGCGGACTTCAGTACGAGGTAATCACCGAAGGAAACACAGGCGGCCGCTACGCCAAGGCGACCGACCGCGTGCAGTGCCACTACGAAGGCACGCTGATCGACGGCACCCTGTTCGACAGCTCCATCAAGCGCGGACAACCCGCCACCTTCGGCGTGAACCAGGTGATTCCGGGTTGGGTAGAGGCGCTCCAGCTGATGCCCGAAGGCGCCAAGTGGAAACTCTTCATCCCCAGCGACCTGGGCTACGGCGCACAAGGCGCGGGCGAGATGATTCCGCCCCACAGCACCCTCGTCTTCGAAGTGGAACTGCTGAAAATCGTATAATAAGGAGAAGTTATCAGGAGTTAAAGCCGATACTTCTATTAATCATTGATCGCCAATCATTAGTAGGACTGTCGGCTTTAACTCTCAAACGGAGCGTAGCGGAGTGGCAACTCCTTCTAACTCCCGATAACTCCCTCAAACCAAAGAACATTCAACATAAAAAATAAAAGCAAAATGAAAAAAGCAACATTTCTTATGACGCTTGCAGTAGCTGCCGGCCTGGCATCCTGCACGGCGCAAAGTCCGAAAGCAAACCTGAAAACGGACATCGACTCATTGTCTTATGCCATCGGTATGGCACGTACGGAGGGATTGGACCAATACCTTGCACAGCAGGGCATCGACTCTACGCAGATGGTTGAATTCCTGAAAGGCTTCAACGAAGGCGCTTCCAAAATCGACGACAAGGACGTGGCCTACATGGCAGGTCTGCAAATCGGCCAGATGGTGAGCAAGCAGTGGGTCGAAGGCTTCAACCAACAGATTTTCGGCGGTGACTCCACACAGACCCTGAGCCGCGAAAACATGCTGGCAGGCTTCGTGGCAGGCGTGATAGGCAAGGGTGGCGCCATGGATATGGCCAAGGCACAAGAGGTTATGCGCACCCAGATGGACGCCATCAAAGAGAAAGCCACTGCCGCCAAGTATGCCGACAACAAAGAAGCCGGTGAGAAGTTCCTTGCCGAAAACAAGACCAAAGAAGGCGTGGTGACTACCGAAAGCGGCCTGCAATACAAAGTCATCACCGAAGGAAAAGGTGAAATCCCCGCCGACACCTGCAAGGTGAAGGTGCACTACAAAGGTACGCTGATCGACGGCACCGAGTTCGACAGCTCTTACAAGCGCAAGGACAAAGACGGCAACCCGCAACCCGCCACCTTCCATGCCAACCAGGTAATCAAGGGCTGGACCGAAGCCCTGACCATGATGCCTGTAGGCTCTAAGTGGGAACTCTACATCCCCTACGACCTTGCCTACGGTGCAAGAGAGACCGGCGGCCAGATCAAGCCTTTCTCCACCCTGATATTCGAAGTGGAATTGCTCGGAATCGAAAAGTGATCCTACTTACAAAGTGATAGGGCGATAGGGTGATAAAGTGGTAGAAGATGGCATTACCACATTATCACCCTATCACATTATCACCCTACCACTCTACCACATTATCACCCTACCACATTATCGCATTATCACATTTTTTTCCTCCTTTTGCATAGATGAATTAAAATAAAGCTCTATATTTGCTTACTTTTTGATGAGCAATAAGAACTTTACATATTTACAGTTATGGAAAAAATAGACAATCTTGACCGACAGATTTTGGAAATCATTTCCCAAAATGCCCGTATTCCTTTCAAGGATGTAGCTGCCGATTGTGGCGTGTCGCGTGCTGCCATCCACCAACGCGTACAGCGCCTGATAGACCTTGGTGTCATTGTCGGTTCAGGCTATCATGTAAATCCCAAATCTCTGGGCTACAGAACCTGCACTTACGTAGGAATCAAACTGGAGAAGGGCTCCATGTATAAGACGGTGGTTGCTGAGTTGAACAAGATTCCCGAAATCGTGGAATGCCACTTCACCACAGGCCCCTATACCATGCTGACTAAGGTATATGCCCGCGACAACGAGCATCTGATGGACCTGCTGAACAACAAGATGCAGGAGATTCCGGGGGTCACCGCCACCGAAACGCTGATCTCCCTGGAGCAGAGCATCAAGAAAGAAATCCCCATTTGTTCTGAACAATAAGACGGCCGGTTACAAGTTGGCAATCCGCCCGTCCGGCTCGTCCCTGCGGCGGGGCGTGTTGCGCAACTTGTAATCCCCATCATACCCCACAACCATGGACTTCTTGAACGAATATCATCTCTCAGGTCTTTTCATCGGCATCTGCACCTTCCTCATCATCGGCCTGTTCCACCCCGTCGTGGTGAAGGCCGAATACTATTGGGGAACCCGGTGCTGGTGGATTTTCCTGTTGCTTGGCATCGGCGGTGTCGCTGCCTCTCTTTGCGTGAATAACATCCTTGTGGCTTCCCTCCTTGGCGTCTTTGCCTTTTCCTCGTTCTGGACCATCAAGGAGGTGTTCGAGCAGGAAGAGCGGGTGCGCAAAGGCTGGTTTCCCAAGAATCCGAAGCGTACGTATAAATTCTGAGGGCAAAAGCCGTGAAAAGCCATTTGTTTTTTCATTGAAATTCTTGCATATCTCAACAGAAAGCACTACTTTTGCCCCCGCTATCCCCCGAAAGGATACACCGGACTTGTAGCTCAGTTGGTTAGAGCAACAGACTCATAATCTGGAGGTCCCTGGTTCAAGCCCAGGCTGGTCCACAAACTAAAAGGCTCATCTCTAACGAGATAGAGCCTTTTTTGTTTGCAGACCCTCCAGATATAACTCTGTTGCTCTTGGTTAATTTAGTCCTATTTTAAGCAGATGTTGACTAATTGTTGACTAATTAAAATAGAGCTAATATGCTGACTATTAAAGCCGAGATTAAAAGGAGTGAGTTAAAAGTTGACGGAACATATAACGTCAAGATTAGATTCACATTAGACCGCAAGGTGAAACGATTATCCACTAACTTGTTTGTAACCCAACAAGACCTAACCAAATCCCTCAAATTTAAAGAGGACACTCCCATTAAAAGAGAAATAGACAGGCTTGTTCTCTATTACAGGGAACAATGTTTAAAACTGCAATTAGACCGTAATCACTATTCGTTGGATGAAATAGTTGAATTTTTGAATGGAGAACAGGAAAAACAGCAGGCCATTGACTTTATAAAGTTCAGTCGTGAGTGGATAGCTTCTGCTACTATTAAAGGAGCACCCAATTACACTACTGCCATCAATGCCTTGGTACGATTTGTTGGTAAGGAAGAATTGGATATAAATCTTATCACCTTAGATTTCTTGGAACAATTCAAAACATTCTTGATTGGAGAACGCGATGCACGTACCAAGAAACTGATGCATCAGTGTAAACGTGTAACCTCTAACCGTACCCTTTCCCTCTACTTGGTAAGCATTAAGAAGCTGTTCAATGAAGCTAAACGCAAGTTCAATAAGAAGGACAAGAACCTTATTCTTATTCCTAACTCACCCTTTGAGGACTTCAAGATACCTAAACAGGAAGCTACCCGTAAGAGAGCCATTCCAGCAGACATCATTAAAAAGGTGTGGAAATTGCCTTATAAAGAAATGAAGAAAGGATATAAGTCCACGTGTCGCTACAATTTGGCTAAGGACTGTTTTATTCTCTCATTCTGTCTTATGGGAATCAATTCAGCAGACCTTTACAATGCTACTGAAATGAGAGGAAACACTATTATCTATAACAGAACTAAGACCAAAGCTCGCAGATTGGATGGTGCAAAAATGATGGTAGATATTCCTAAGATAGTGCAACCTCTTATTGATAAGTACAAAGATAGCACAGGCAAACGTCTGTTCAACTTCTATCAATTCTATGGGGATGAAAAGACTTTTAACAAGGCTATCAATTCTGGGTTGAAAGAGATTGGAGCAATATTAGAAGTAGATGATTTGGAATACTACGCTGCGCGCCATAGTTGGGCTACCATTGCACTGAACAAAGTAGGCATAGACAAATACATTGTTCACGCAGCTTTGAACCACATAGATGATTCTATGAAGGTGACAGATATTTATATTGAACGTGACTTTGTAAATGAAAACAAGGCTAATACTAAGGTTGTGAAGTACGTGTTTGGTAAGTAAGCTAATAATTCCCCACTTGTAGTAATTGAAGTGGGGATTATTTTTTAATTTTGTGCAGAATTGGAGCAGGAAGTACTTATGGAAGATAACCCAAATATAGAAGAACAGAATATTCTCCCCAAAATGGATATAGATTTGTTAGCTGAAATGGAGCAAAGCATGGAAAATGATTTCAAACGTGAATATCAGCAGGAAGATGTTGCATCTATTCTTGACAGCATAGAATATATCAGAATCTATTGCAGGAACTTCCCACTATTTAATGGAGACGATTATCAGCCACTTCAAGCACCATTCGCATACTATCGTAGTCGCAATACATATTTAAAGGAGCTGCCATTTACAGAAGATGAGTTCTATAATTTCACACTGATACAAGAGGCTATCAACAAATTGGAGTTACAACCCAAACCAACCTTTGAGTTCATAGCATTCTTATACCACATCATCAAAGTGTGGAGCGAGAACCAAATAACCACAGGGATTAACAGGGTAAACAACATTCTCTCCATCTTAGAGGAACAGCCCAATGCCAAATTAAAAATGAATATCAAAGTAGATGGCAAGAACTTCGAGTTCGAGAACTCCCTATTCATTCACTCTATACTTGAATTTTATTCTTCCCATGAACAGGTTTCACACTATCTTGTGGAGCGAGAGAATAAAAGAGTACGAGAGCGCACTATCCAATATTCTTTAGTCAAGACATTGCTGGATTATCTTCCCATCAAAGTAAAGAAGCCAGAGGATGTAAAATTTGTACAAGCAGAAAGAGACTTAGCCCTATGCACCTTATATCTCTGCAAATTGCTCACAGGAGACCCTGCATATGTCTGCACTAAAGACAATAACATTACATTTGACAGCTTGATGAGGGCTTTCAAAGACTTCAATATTACACTCAATCGAATGCTAACTTAATGATATTCAGCAGAGAAACTTTAGATTAATAAAACTTACTCTTACATACCCTATTTAAGAGACATATCTTTGCATCGCTTTCAGAAAGCTGGCAGGCACGTTGCCGCAGACTAATCACTGAAAGCCCCAAAGACATGAAGAACTTAAATTTATTGTTCATCGAAGGTAACCGCACTAAAATTGACAATTCTAACGTAGTTGAATCTTACAACAAGATTAAGGCATGGGGATTCATTGAAACAATGCCTATTGAATACTTCCCAATGGAAGAAGCTAAGGATAAATTAGGCGGTAGAAAGTTGTACAAACCTACTATTGCTCGCAAGAAAGGAGAGGGCTCTGCTACTATCAGCAATTTCGAGATTAAAATGGTTGAAGTACAGGAAGCAGACTATGACAAGTACGACGGTGTTTGTGGCGATGGTCAGCATAGAACAATAGCCCTCATGTTTGATGAATTGAAAGATGTTACAGCTACTTATCAGCCAGTAAAACTCTCTAAAGAGAATATGGATATATTGGCTTACATATCAATACGTAACAATGGCAGGAAATGGTCTAATGATGATTTTTATGCTTCCAATATTTCAACAGGAGATACTAATGCAGACTATATCCTTAATAAAAGGAAAGAAGGCTATATTCCTGCATTCCTTTTCAACGTTTATACTCTTGGAACATCTAATCTGACAGCAGCACAAATCAAGTCAATCCAACAAGGATATAAAAAACTCTCTGACTTTAGTAAAGTCCAAATCAGCCAAGACACACAAGATAAGGGAGATAGAATCTTAGCGGCATTAGAATCTAACAGCTTCATCTCTAATGATAGGTTTACTGGACGTTTTGGAGCAGGATTGAAAGCATTCTTTACTGAATGTAATGATATAGAAGTGGTTGTAAACACTATCAACCATATCAATAAAGAGAATTGGAATAAGTACTTCACCCCAATCGCAGGTCAGAGCATGGAAGCAAAATCTTACAAGGAAGCTCTGGCTAAATTGGCAGGACAAGTGAAGGAATGACCTTTCAGACAGCCCATGTGACAGGTGGGCTTCTCTACTCTAAATTTTAGGGTTGGGCATTTCAGCCCTATAGAACTACCTCAATTTACCTCTTTTAGAGACTTTATACATATATAAGATTCTATAATTGGGGTTACAGCTAACAGATTTTTAAAAGCCAACAATATATGATTACCAAGTTAGATATTCAAGAGAAAGATGGATTCCTTATCATGGATGACTTCCCTACAAACTGCATCTTTAATAAGGTCAAGACAGGTTGCGGTGCTACGACCATAGCACTTACTAATAGTGAGAATTACATTATCGCTGTTCCAACGACTGAACTGATTGAGAACAAATGCTATCCAATTAAAGATGCAGAAGGCAATGTGAAGTTCTGGAAGAAACATGAGCGCAGAGCAGGATTAAGTCCTGTTGTTAATAACCTGTTTGGCTTATATGGGAATTTCACCTTAGAGCTAAAGAAGAAATTAAAGGACTACCTATCTTCTGTTGGAGTAAAGAAGATTATCTGCACTTATGACAAGATAGACAAGCTGATGGAGTTTATCAATCCTAAAGGCTTTAAACTGACGATTGACGAATATCACAATTTCCTTAAACAATACTCATTCAGAGATAAGGCTATCAATGGGGTGTTGGCTCACTTTAAAGAGTTCAAATCCTATTGCTTCTTGTCTGCTACCCCTATTCCAAACAATTTGAAGCCAGCAATATTCAATGATATACCAGAGTACATCGCTAATTGGAATACAACAGACGATATTACTGTTTATCCTTACCATACAGACAAGCCTTATATGGTAGCAGCCAAGTTCATCAAAACCTACCAAGCTAAAAGCAGTCTGAATGTGAACGGCATTGAGAGCAAGGAAGCATACTTCTTCATCAACAGCGTTACTGAAATCAAAGCCATACTTAAACAGACGCAATTAACAGAGGATGATTATAGAATTATCTGTGCTGACAATCCTAAGAATAGAAGAACCTTAGAAGAATATACTATATCAAGTTCTGCTGACGCTCCCAAGAAATTCAACTTTATCACTTCCAAATCATTTGAGGGTGTGGACTTCCATTCTGAAACAGGATTATGCTTTGTTGTCAGCAATGTTCAGAACAGGCACACATTGGTCAGCGTTGATATGGACATACCTCAAATTGTAGGAAGAATCAGAACCAAGTCCAATCCATTTAGAAATAAAGTAGTCCATATCTTCAACACTAAAGCTACTGACCATTACACAACATTTGAAGAAATGGAGCAGATTGTGGATAAGGAAGTAAAGGCAGCACAAGAAAGGGCTGATATGCTTAATAATACCAAACTATCAGAAGCGGCAACCAAGCAACAGATTAATGAGATTAAGAAAGTTGGGATTGAATCTTACCTATCTTATCAAGAGAACAAATTTGTCGTTAATGATATGGTAGCCAAGTTACAGCTTTACAGCTATTATATTGCTACTGTGGTTTACCAATCAGACAAATCATTAAGAGAAACTTATGCCCAATCTGGAATAGTAACTACTAAAGGTAAATGGCATATCGCACCAGAGAAGTTTGTCAAGGAATTAATTGTAAAGCCAACTTTCAGAGAACTACACAAACGATATTGTGAAATCAAAGCAAATCCAATGACATTCGACTTGCAAGCCATTGAGATAGAACATGAATATCCAATCTTAGGCAGGGCTTACCGCCAACTTGGAATAAAGGAATTAAAGCCGTTACGAACCATCAAATCCATCAAGGAGGCTTTGGGTGAACAATAATCCAATATCAAATATTTTTAATGATACGCGGAAGGGCATACCACTATTTTACACCCCCTCACACCAAGCAGAGTAAAAATGAGATTGGTCAGACACCTACCCACTCCCTCAATCCTTATAAATTTTACTATTCACCTCACATCATTCATAGACTTCTTAAAGCGATACACAATACAGACATAATGGTAATACAGCCTAATTGTAATATCGCTTAAATGTAATTCAGCGAATTGTAGTAAAGCCCAAAGCGTAACGGAGCAATCCTAAACGACATGGGCTTTGCCAATTTCAGAGTTAATTCAATCAATAATCATTTAAACAATTTATCATTATGAGAAATTTAGTTATCATGCCGTCTATGGCAAACAACCGTGAGAGAATGAATTTGGGTGAATACGCAGAAGAAGCTACAATTATTGTGGACGAACCTGTAAGACCTGTAAACCGTTTCATTGAAGCCAACACACAGGAAGCGACCTTACATCATCTGAAACATGAGTGCATTACTCCTGTGTTCTCTAAAGACAATGAACTTACCATTAACCATGCCGCATTTGTGGAAACCATACAGGATGCAGCACAGTCATTCTTTAGTGGTGAGAGAGTGGAACAGGCAGACATTCGTGTGAGCCACATTATCAAAGGAAGAATCCCAGAAGCTATCCACAAGCCAGCCAACCAACTATTGGAATCTGACAAGACCATTTATTATGAGAGGGCAGCGTTCAGCATTGATGTTCCTACCATTTATGAAACGGTTGGGGGAAATAAGCTCAATCTTTCAATCGTAGGTGTGAGGGCTTATAATCAGATGAACTTATACAGCAAGAAAGTTCCAGAGTTGTTCAGATTGGCGATTGGATTCAAAAATCAAGTCTGTTGCAATATGTGTGTCTTTACAGATGGCTACAAGGATGATTTGAGAGTGAGCAGTACAAGTGAACTTTATCGTGCGGCTTTGGAACTGTTCAACAACTACAATCCTGCCAAGCATCTTTATCT
>NZ_JAICZW010000097.1 GCF_029057325.1 Bacteroides sp.
AAGTTCTTCATGTTCAGATTGGCTACTTTGTACGCATAAAGGAAATGGATACCAACCAGAAATATCCGCTGACCCCTTATTTTGTGCGGATATTTCACTGGTAAACAAAAAAAAGACCGCCAAGAGTGGAAGCCTCCTAACAGTCTAAATCTTTTAGTGGTAGCGGGACCCGGGATTGAACCGGGGACCTCATGATTATGAATCATGCGCTCTAACCAGCTGAGCTATCCCGCCATCATTTCTCGTTTGCGGGTGCAAAGATATAGCTTTTATTTAATGTGCCAAAATAATTGCAGTTTTTTTTTGCTGTTTTCTACATGGTTTTTTCATTTCAATCCTTGCGCCAGTTCTTCAAATGCGCAATTCCGTGCCTGAAGGAGTACGTAACCGTTGTCCGTGGACAGTCGGGCGGGGAGATTTCGCTATAGATAATATATGGGGATGGGAAATTGTTCCGCATGGAATCGGGCGGTTGTAGGCAGGATTGGTTGTTTGGCTTTATTTTAACCCGTTGGCGGAATTGATTCACTGGTCTGCTTTTGGTTTTTTGTTTAATGCATTGATTGTTAGTTGTTTAATAATGGGCTGACAGACGCTTGTGTTCAACGTGACAAACACTTGTGTTCAAGCTGACAGACACAAGTGTTTGAGACGACAGATGCAAGTGTCTGTCAAACCGGGAAATATAGGGGAAATTGCAGGAGGGATTTCTTTGCTGATTTAATTCCGCCAACAGGTTATAATTTTAATGAATAACTTTCTGTAATTAGAAAAAAGTCTTTATCTTGGCAGGCATAATAGAAGCAGAATTAGATATGGAACGAGAAAAAATACACCTGGAATACCTTTTGAACGCGACTTCTAAGACTATTCTGTGGACGGCGATAAGCACTCCCACGGGCTTGGAAGGCTGGTTTGCCGACAGGATCCAGTCGGATGATGAGATTGTGGCCTTCTTTTGGGGGAAGACGGAAGAGCGCGATGCGAAAATCATAGCGATACGTGCTTATTCGTTTATTCGTTTCCACTGGTTGGATGATGAAAACGAACACGGCTACTTTGAACTGAAAATGACGAATAATGAGCTGACGAATGATTTCGTGTTGGAAATAACGGACTTTGCCAATGCGGGCGAAGCGGATGATTTGCGTGAATTGTGGGATTCGCAAGTAGATACATTGCGAAGAACGTGCGGTTTTTAGTTAACTTTCGATTAAAAATTTCCCGTACTCCCTTTTTTGTACTATTTTTGTGCACTCATTGCATGAAACAAGTAAGATGCTGCGCATAAAAAAGTTAGATATATTTGTCCTGAAGAGCTTCTGCCTGCTTTTTATGGGTACTTTCTTCATCTGCCTCTTTATCTTTATGATGCAGTTCTTGTGGAAGTACGTGGACGAAATGGTGGGCAAAGGATTGGAGATGACTGTCTTGCTACAGTTCTTCTTCTATTCGGCGCTGACCCTGGTGCCGATATCGTTGCCGCTGGCTGTCCTGCTGGCCGCCCTGATTACGTTTGGAAACTTTGGTGAACGTTTCGAGTTGCTCGCCATGAAGGCGGCGGGCATTTCGTTGATGAAAATCATGCGTCCGCTGATTGTCTTTATTGCCTTTATCAGTTGTGTCTCTTTCTATTTTCAGAATGTCATAGGGCCTAAGGCGCAGACCAAGCTATGGACTTTGCTGTTCTCCATGAAGCAGAAGTCGCCCGAAGTGGATATCCCCGAGGGGGTGTTCTACGACGAGATAGACGGCTACAACCTCTATGTGAAGCACAAGAACCGCAAGACCGGTGTGCTGTATGACGTGCTGATTTATAATTTTGAGAAAGGGTTTGAGAACGCGCAGATTATCAAGGCCGATTCGGGAAAACTGGAGATGACGGCAGACAAGCAGCACTTATATCTACATCTGTATAGCGGCGAGCAGTTCGAGAACCTGAAATCGCAGAGCATGAACCAGCGGAATGTGCCTTACCGCCGCGAAACGTTCCGTGAGAAACATGCCATTATCGAGTTCGACTCCGATTTCAGCATGGCGGATGAGGGCATTATGAGCAGCCGGTCCAACGGCAAGAACATGGCGATGTTGCAGGCGGGCATCGACTCGATGCAGGTTTATAACGATAGTGTGGGACACGCCTATTATATGGAGGCGATGAGAGGACCCTATAAGATTGCGTCCGGCCTGACTAAAACAGATACGCTGAAGATTGCGGAGGCGCATATAGGCGGGTATGATGTGGATAGCCTCTTCGACGCATCTACGTTGTTGCAAAAGCAGAAAATCATATCTGTCGCCGTGAGCCGTGCTGAAAGCGCGGGAAGCGATTGGAGCTTCAAGAGTTTCAATATCTTGCAGACGGAACGCAATCTTCGCCTTCACAAGACATCCTGGCATGAGAAGCTGACCCTCTCGATGGCGTGCCTGATTTTCTTCTTCATCGGTGCGCCGCTTGGTGGCATTATCCGCAAGGGCGGATTGGGAATGCCGGTAGTGGTTTCCGTGCTGATATTCATCATTTACTACATCATCAACAATACAGGCTACAAGATGGCGCGTGACGGCAAGTGGATTGTATGGATGGGCATGTGGACCAGTACGGCCATTCTGGCACCGCTGGGCGCTTTCCTGACTTATAAGTCCAACAACGATTCCGTGGTGCTGAATGCCGACGCCTATATCAGTTGGTTTAAGAAGGTGGCGGGCATCCGCAGTGTGCGCCATTTGTTCCGTAAGGAGGTCATCATCCATGACCCCGACTACGTGCGCATTCCCGGCGAGTTGCGGGCATTGTCGGCGGATTGCCGCGAGTATGCCGAAAGGAAGGCGCTGAGACATGCTCCCAATTACTTCAAACTCTGGCTGGCCGATGCGCAGGATGAGGCGGTGGAGCATATCAACGAGCGCATGGAAAGCCTGATTGAGGAGATGGCGAATACACGGTCGCACGTGTTGCTTACTGCGCTGAACGCATATCCGGTCATCCCCGTGCATGCGCATCTGCGTCCGTTCCGCCGTTATGAGCTGAATGTGCTTTGCGGAATCGTTTTCCCCGTGGGCCTGTTCTTCTACTTTCGCATTTGGGCGTTTCGCATCCGTCTGAATAAGGACATGGAGCGGATTGTCAAGACGAACGAGGAGGTGATTGGTATTATCGAAAGAGAAAAAAACAAATAAAAAGGAATAGAGATTATGGAAAATGTAAAGTTGGATACAATAGAAGAAGCTATTGAAGAATTCAAGGCGGGCAATTTCGTGATTGTGGTGGATGATGAGGACCGCGAGAACGAGGGTGATTTGATAATCGCTGCCGAAAAGATTACCCCGGAGAAGGTTAACTTTATGTTGAAGCATGCGCGGGGCGTGCTTTGTGCGCCGATTACCGTTTCGCGCTGCAAGGAACTGGACTTGCCGCATCAAGTATTGGACAATACTTCGGTGTTGGGCACTCCTTTTACCGTAACCATCGATAAGCTGGAAGGTTGCACTACCGGTGTGTCTGCGGCCGACCGTGCGGCTACCATCCGAGCATTGGCCGACCCTGCCTCCACGCCTGCTACCTTCGGCCGCCCCGGACATATCAATCCGTTGTATGCGCAGGAGAAAGGCGTGTTGCGCCGTGCCGGACATACGGAAGCGGTCATCGATATGGCACGTCTGTCAGGACTATATCCGGCAGGTGCGCTGATGGAGATTATGAGCGATGACGGTACGATGGCGCGTCTGCCCGAGTTGCGCAAGATGGCGGATGAATACAACTTGAAGCTGATTTCCATCCGTGACCTGATAGCCTACCGCCTGCGTCAGGAATCCATTGTGGAGAAAGGTGTGGAAGTGGATATGCCCACTCAGTACGGTCATTTCCGCATGATACCTTTCCGCCAGAAATTGAACGGGCTGGAACACATGGTCTTGTTCAAGGGCGAGTGGAAAGAGGATGAACCGATTCTGGTGCGTGTGCATTCCTCTTGTGCGACAGGGGACATCTTCGGCTCCATGCGTTGCGATTGCGGGGAACAGCTTCATAAGTCAATGGAGATGATAGAGAAAGCGGGCAAAGGTGTTATCGTCTATCTGAATCAGGAAGGACGCGGCATCGGCCTGATGGAAAAGATGAAAGCCTACAAGTTGCAGGAAGACGGCATGGACACTGTGGACGCGAACCTTTGTCTGGGACATCTGGCGGATGAGCGTGACTATGGAGTAGGGGCGCAGATTCTCCGTGAGATTGGTGTACACAAGATGCGTCTGATGACTAACAATCCGGTGAAGCGTGTCGGTCTGGAGGCATACGGCCTGGAGATTACGGAGAACGTGCCCATCGAATCTGTGCCGAATCCGTACAATGAACGCTACCTCCGCACGAAGAAAGAACGTATGGGACATACGTTGCATTTCAATAAGTAACTCCTTAATAAATAAAGAATTGTAGAACCACTATCAAAAATAGAAACAAAATGAACCAGTTATCAGATCGTTTGAATAGTTTGTCGCCTTCTGCGACACTGGCTATGTCTCAAAAGAGCGCAGAGCTGAAGGCTCAAGGCGTGGATGTAATCAATCTGAGTGTGGGAGAACCCGATTTCAATACTCCCGAACACATCAAAGAGGCTGCGAAAAAGGCGATAGATGATAATTTCTCTCGCTATTCTCCGGTTCCGGGCTATCCGGCTTTGCGTAATGCGATTGTAGAAAAATTGAAAAAGGAAAACGGTCTGGAATATACCGCCGCACAAATCTCTTGTGCCAATGGTGCCAAGCAGTCGGTTTGCAATACTATTCTGGTGTTGGTGAATCCGGGTGACGAGGTGATTGTTCCCGCTCCTTATTGGGTGAGCTATCCCGAAATGGTGAAGCTGGCGGAAGGAACACCGGTGATTGTGCCTGCCGGCATTGAGCAAGACTTCAAGATTACACCTGCCCAGCTGGAGGCTGCCATTACTCCTAAGACGAAGGCGCTGATTCTTTGCTCTCCCTCCAACCCGACGGGCTCTGTTTACAGCAAGGAAGAGCTGGCGGGGCTGGTTGCCGTATTGGCAAAGCATCCGCAGGTGATGGTGATTGCTGATGAGATTTATGAGCATATCAACTACATAGGCAAGCATCAAAGTATTGCGCAGTTCCCCGAAATGAAGGAACGCACGGTGATTGTGAACGGTGTGTCCAAGGCGTATGCCATGACCGGCTGGCGTATCGGTTTTATTGCCGGGCCGGAATGGATTGTAAAGGCTTGCAACAAGCTGCAAGGCCAATATACTTCGGGACCCTGTTCGGTGTCTCAAAAGGCTGCCGAGGCTGCTTATACCGGCACGCAGGTTCCGGTGGAAGAGATGCGTCAGGCCTTTGAACGTCGTCGCAATCTGATTGTGAAGCTGGCAAAGGAGGTTCCCGGTTTTGAGGTGAACGTACCGGAAGGTGCTTTCTATCTGTTTCCGAAGTGCGACTCCTTCTTTGGCAAATCGGCCGGCGAACGCAAGGTCACCAATTCGGACGAGTTGGCCATGTACTTGTTGGAAGAAGCGCATGTGGCCTGTGTGGGGGGAACCTCGTTCGGAGCACCCGAATGTATCCGCATGAGTTATGCCACCAGTGATGAGAACATTGTCGAGGCCATCCGCAGGATAAAGGAAGCGTTGGCGAAATTGGCCTGACTCCCTTTGGACGATTCGATCTGATTATAAATAATAAAGGCCCGGTTTCATGGAAACCGAGCCTTTTTTTCTAAATGGGGATTTATTATTCTCCCGGATGAATTGCTTCAGAAGGACAAACATCTGCGCAAGTACCGCATTCAGTACAAGCTTCAGGGTCGATAGAATACTTATCACCTTCAGAAATAGCGCCTACCGGACACTCGTCAATGCAAGTGCCGCAAGCAATACAATCGTCACTAATTACGTAAGCCATTTTCTTTAAATTTTAAATTGTTATTAGTACTAATTTGTCCGGCAAAAATAGCGGTTTTCTTTATTAGTTGCTATCAATATTGATTAAAAAACTTATAATTTGTATCTTGTCTAAATAAGTAGTCGGTTTTTTGCTTGGAAGAAACTGTGGAATAGGTGAAGATAATCTTTGCTGGCGTTTCTTCTTTCGCAGTTCCCGTTTGATAGGTTCTTCCGAACTACTATTATTTATTATCAGATTTTTAGGCTGTTTTTATGGAAAAGGAGCCTGTCTGTTTCTCTCCTGTTTAGAATGGTAGGATGAAAGTGGGCGGAACAGTTGGATGCCTCCGAATCCGGACTAATATAGTTCTAGACCAAAGACCTCTTGCAGTTGAAGCAATGCACTGTTCTTTTGCGCCATCATCTGGAACTTTTCGACGCGGCTGAAGGCACGCACGTTTTCAGTCGTTGCGCTGACGCGGACGGTCATGATGACTTTCCGATTCTTCAGGCGGGTACGCAGATAGTCTTGCAGCGCCGGAATCATGCCGGTGAATTCTTTGGCTACGATTTCGTTGTCCACTACGACTTCGAAAGTGGAGTCGCTTATCAGGGCGACGCGCATGTTCTGCATTCGTTTGGCGATGGCGATTTGCTCTTTAGGCATTCGTCCCGCATATTCTTGCCAATAGTAGTTCAGGTCTCTTTCGTTGAAGATGTAGTCTTCTTCGATGGGGGCGGCAGGGCGAGGAGTTGCAACGTTGGCGGTCTTCTTCGCTTCTTCGGGGCGCGGCCGTTTGATGGATACGCCTAACCCGGCCTGCTTTACGACCGGAATTTTCTTCTCCTCCCTTCCTTGTGCCATCAGCACAGCTGTAGGGGTGGTGTGTGGAGGGGTGCTGTTCGAGGCATTGGCAGGCTGTGGAGCCTTGTTGGTTTGCTGGACAGGTTGTCCGGCTGCCGGGCTTGTCGGAGCTTGCTGTTTGGGCGTAGCGGGGGCTGCCTGTGGCTGCTGTGCGGCGGCAGGCTTTGTGAAAAGGGGTTTTAAAGCTTGTTTAGGGCCACGCCCATGGCTGCTGTCGTCCTCCTCGGCGGCGGTGAGTTGGGCAACCTGTATCAAGGTCAGTTCCACCATCAATCGCTTGTTTTTGCTGCTCCGGTAGTTCAGGTCGCAATCGTTGCAGAGCTTCATGGCGCGGTAGAGGAAGGGGAGCGGGCATTTCTGCGCTTGCGTCTGATAGCGTTCGCGGATGCTGGCACCCACTTCGAGCAGTGGCAATGTCACAGGGTCTTTGCTTACCAGCAAATCGCGCAGGTGCGACGAGAGTCCGGTGATGAAATGGCTGCCGTCGAAGCCTTTGTTCAGCACGTCGTTCAGTAGCAGCAAGGCATCGCTGACCTTGTTTTCCAGAAAGAAGTCCGTCAGCTTGAAGTAGTATTCATAATCCAGTACGTTCAGGTTCTCGATGACGCTCCGGTAGGTGATGTTTCCTCCGGTGAAACTTACTACCTGGTCGAAGATGGACAGGGCGTCGCGCATGCCGCCGTCGGCTTTCAAGGCGATGACGTTCAGGGCTTCCGGCTCGGCGGTGATGCCCTCTTTGGAAGCGACGTAGGCCAGATGTGCCACAGTGTCTTCCACACCCATCCGGCTGAAGTCGTATATCTGGCAGCGCGAAAGGATGGTTGGCAATATCTTGTGCTTCTCGGTCGTGGCGAGGATGAAGATGGCGTGGCGTGGCGGTTCTTCCAATGTCTTCAGGAAGGCGTTGAAGGCCGAGGCGGAGAGCATGTGCACCTCGTCGATGATATATACCTTATATTTGCCGATTTGCGGCGGGATGCGCACTTGCTCCACCAGTTGGCGGATGTCATCGACGGAGTTGTTGGAGGCGGCATCCAGTTCGTGGATGTTATATGAACGTTGTTCGTTGAAGGCGGTGCACGATTCGCACTGGTTGCATGCCTCTCCGTCTGCCGTGGGACTCATGCAGTTGATGGTTTTGGCGAAGATGCGTGCGCAAGTCGTTTTCCCCACTCCCCGCGGACCGCAGAACAGGTAGGCGTGCGCCAGTTTCCCGGTGGCGATGGCATTCTTCAGGGTGGTGGTCAGGGCACGTTGTCCTACTACGGACTCAAAGGTCGAGGGACGGTATTTCCGTGCGGATACGATATAGTTTTCCATATTGGGGGTTCCTTTGCTTTTTGTGCAAATGTACATAAAAAAAAGAGAACTTTCGGTTATTCCTCTTATCTTTGTGGCCGGAAGTCATGGCTTTTTATGAAAAGGCCGTGTGCTGAAGTTGAACGGGAGGCAGTTGCAGCCGTAATTTGTAAATCGCTAAACAATAGAATCGGGATGGGCAGACTTATTACTCTTTGGACATTTATCCGCAAGCATAAGTATCAAATCACGCTTGGGGTATTTATTGTACTCATCGGTTTTTTGGATGAGAACAGCATTGTGCGCCGTGTGGGCTATGCCCGGGAAGAAAGTCTTCTGCGTGAAGAGATTGAGAAATATCGCAAGGAGTATGAAGAGAATACCGAACGTCTCAATGAGCTTGCCGTCGATTCCGGTGCCATCGAGCGGATTGCCCGTGAGAAGTATTTGATGAAGAAGCCCAATGAGGACATTTACGTATTTGAAGAAGATATAAAAGAATGAAACAGTTGATACCCGCCCTTTTTGTAGTAGGAGCCGTGATGCTGCTGGTCGGTGCGGCCGTGTATATCACGGGGTGGCCCCTCTCCCCGTATGTATATACCGTCGGTGCCACGATGGTGGCTCTGGCTCAAATCAATTCTCCCTCCCGATGCAAGGCTCCTGCCGTCAGGCGGTTGCGCCGGCAACAGATGTTCGGTGCGGTTTTGCTGGTGCTTGCCGGTGCATGTATGTTCTTCACGCACGGCAATGAATGGATTGTCACCTTGACGATAGCCGCCGTTCTGGAACTTTATACTTCGGTGCGCATTCCGCAGGAGGAGGCGAAAGAGCAGGAGCGCTGAACGGCGTAGATGTGCATTCGATGAAGCATTCGTTTTCATCCCCTGACTTCGGTTTATTACCTGAAATTTACCCCTATTAATACCGGTGTTGACAGACACTTGCGTCTGAGCTGACAGACACTTGTGTTCAAGACGACAGACACAAGTGTTTGAGACGACAGACACAAGTGTCTGTCAACGTGGTGTATATTGCCTAAAATGTGATTTTCTTTTGCGTTGAAAATCAGTCTGTTGTTGTTTTGCCTGTCCGGTTGAATCCGCGTGTGGTCCGATGATGCCGATGCGCTTTCTAATTGTCCAGCTTCAATAGGCAGGAGGTTTCCGGCAGGTTTGCTGCGGCAACGGTCAGGGTCGCTTCGCCTGCCTCGCCGGTGCTTTGCAGCAGGATTTGGGCAAGGCCGTTGAACGCCTTCACCCGATAGGTGCGTGCATCGGCATCCGTCGGGCGTTCCGTAGCCTGGTAAGCGGGATCGCCATTGCCCACGCCGAGAATGCGAACCGGACCGGAGACGGTAATTGTCAGTTCGTCGCAGGCAGTAGGCACAAAGCGTTTCTTCTTGTCCTGTAGTTCTACGCGGAAGACGGCGACATCCCGGTTGTCGGCTTGAATCCGGGAGCGGTCTGCCGTGAGCAGGATGCGGGCGGGGGCACCGGCGGTCTCTACGGTTCTGGTCAGCAGCCGTTTCCCGTTCTTATAGCCCACTGCCTTTACCGCGCCGGGCTGATAGACGGCTTTCCAGGACAGATGGCCGTTCTTCGGCATCGGTTTGCGCTCCAGCCGCTTGCCATTCACGGTCAGTTCCACCTCGTCGCAGTTGCTATATACCCAGATGTCTGTCTCTTCGCCTTCGTGCCCTTGCAGGTTCCAGTGGGGCAGGATGTGGAGTACAGGGACATCCGTCCACCAGGATTTCAGATACCAGGCTTCGTCCTTGGGGAAGCCGCAATAGTCCAGAATGCCGAACTGCGAGCCTGTGGCCGGAAACTTCATGGGGTTGGGTTCGCCACGGTAGTCGAAGCCCGTCCAATAGAAAAGGCCGGAAAGGTAGGGACGTTCGTCGTAGAACTTCCAGCCCCGTTCGATGCAGTTTAGCAGGCTGTCCGGTCCGTTCGGCTTGCGGTTGTGCGCCACCATGTATCCCCGTTCGTGGTGGTCGAAATAGATGCCGCGCGTTCCGCAACCGGAAGTCTCTTCCGAACCGATGGCACGGCGGTCGGGATAGTCCTTGCGGTGTTGCTCCACGGGATTTTGGAGGATGTAGTTATATCCCGCCACGTCTGCGGGAATCAGGATGGCAGGGCCGCTGCTCGAAGCCACGGTCATCGGGCGGGTAGGGTCGAAGCGGTGGCAATAGTCGCGCATGGTGGCGGCGATGCGTGTGCCGCTCTCCTTCCACTCGATGCCCCACTCTTCGTTGCCTACGCTCCACAGGATGATGCAGGGGTGGTTGCGGTCGCGGTCTATCATGCGCTTCAGCAGGCGGATGTGCTCTTCGTTGACACCCGTCAGGCGGTTTTCCTCTATCACCAGAATGCCGAGGCTGTCGCAGGCATGCAGCATTTCGGGGGTCATCGGATTGTGAGAAGAGCGGTAGGCGTTGCAGCCGAAGGCTTTCAACTGCTTGAGGCGATATGTCTGCAAGGCATCCGGTAGGCCTGTACCTACACCGGGATGGTCTTGGTGCATGTTCACGCCTTTCAGTTTCAGCGGTTTCCCGTTGAGGAAGAAACCGTTGTCGGCATCGAATCGGATGTGGCGTATGCCTATCGGAGTGGTCACGACGTCCACCTGCTTGTCGCCCTGTTGTACGCTTGTCTCCATCCGGTAGAGGTAGGGGCTTTCTGTGCTCCAGAGGTGTGGGCGCGCCACCTTGGCATGTACCTTTACGCTGCGCGATTCCCGGGGGAGCAGTTCTGCCGGTTCCGACTCGCCCACTGCCTGCACCTGTCCTTCGGCATCCAGCAACCGGCACAGCACTTTGCCGGAGAGCGGTTCGCGGCCTGTGTTCTCCATCCGCACCTCGGTCTCCAGCAACGCCTCTTCGAAAGGCGCTTCCAGCAGGGCAGAGACAGATACGCCGAACGGTGCCACGTGCAACGGTGCCGTCTTGTTCAGCCATACATGGCGGTAAATCCCGGCTCCTTCGTAGAACCATCCCTCTTCAAGGGTGGCATCGGCACGGACACATATCAGGTTCGTTTCTCCGTAGTTCAGGTACTCTGTGATGTCATAGAGTTGTGTGGCATATCCGCTTGGTTCGTGTCCTAAGTAGAAACCGTTTACCCAGATGCGTGCGTCACGGAAGATGCCATCGAATTGCAGATACAGATGTTTGCCCAGATCTTCTTGCGGGACAGTGAACGTTTTCCGGTACCAGCCCACACTGGTTTCGGGATATAGATGGCCTACGGTCTTATAGCCGTGGCTGTGGCTCGCCTCTCCGGCGTAGGGCAAATCGACCACCCAGTCGTGCGGGAGGTTCACCGTCTTCCACGTTACTCCCCACTTGGCGGCATCGAACTTCGGAGAATAGGGACCTTCGTTGTGGATGGAGGCGGCTTTCGTCAGGTAGTTGAAGTACTCCGTTCCGCAACCGAAGTCTTTCTCCGGTGAGGAGGCGTTGCCGAAAGCGAACTGCCAACCGTCATCCAGCAGGATGCGCTCGCGGACGGACTGTGCGGAAAGGGTAGAGGTGGCTCCCAGAAGAAGCAAAAATACGAATAGGTGTTTCAATCGTTCCATAAGATATGATAAGTTCAAAGGGATTATTGCCGAAATGCGACATCGCAAAGATAGGGCGAAAAGAGCCGCCAATGGTGATACTTTTATATCTTTTTCTGATATTCTATGTGCCCAAAAGTAAAAAACAGGCTTGCAGACAAGGGCGTTAGTGGAAAAGTTGCTTAATTTTGGAGCGTGCTAATCATCAACTACTCAAAAAAGCAAGAACGGTATGCAAGACAAAAGATTCGGATACTTCGATGACGCGAATCGGGAATACGTCATCACCGACCCCAAGACTCCATGGCCCTGGATTAACTATTTGGGCAACGAAGATTTCTTTTCCCTTATCTCCAATACTGCCGGCGGATATTCCTTTTATAAGGATGCCAAGTTCCGCCGCATCACCCGTTACCGCTACAACGGCGTGCCGATGGATAATGGAGGCCGCTATTTTTACATCAACGACGAGGGTACCGTATGGTCGCCGGGCTGGAAGCCTTGCAAGACGCCGCTCGACCGCTACGAGTGCCGACACGGCATGAGCTACACCCGCATCACGGGTGCCAAGAACGGCATCGAAGCCAGTCTGCTCTTCTTCGTCCCGCTCAAGACCTGGGGAGAGGTGCAGAAGCTGACCCTGCGCAACACCTCTTCCGCCGCGAAACGGTTCAAGCTCTTCTCCTTTGCCGAATGGTGCCTGTGGAACGCCGCCACCGACATGGAAAACTTCCAGCGCAACTTCTCCACCGGAGAGGTGGAGGTGGAAGGCTCTGTCATCTACCATAAGACAGAATACAAGGAACGCCGCAACCACTACGCCTTCTACAGCGTGAACACGCCTGTTGACGGCTTCGATACCGACCGTGAAACCTTCATCGGGCTCTACAACGAGTTTGCCGACCCGCAGCGGGTCATCGAAGGCAAACCGGGCGACAGCATCGCCCACGGCTGGAGCCCCATCGCTTCCCATTATATAGAAGTGGCGCTGCAGCCGGGCGAAAGCCGCGACTTCATCTTCCTGCTGGGCTATGTGGAGAACAGACAAGAGGAAAAATTCATCCCTCATTCTTCCTTAATAAATAAGGTGAAGGCCAAGGCTATGATTGCCGCCTTCGACACTGCCGCCAAGGTGGATGCCGCCTTTGCCGAGCTGAAAGCCTACTGGAACCGCCTGCTGGACATCTATGTGGTGAAAACCGATGAAGAGAAGCTGGACCGCATGGTGAACATCTGGAACCAATACCAGTGCATGATTACCTTCAACATGTCCCGCTCCGCTTCCTTCTTTGAGAGCGGCATCGGGCGGGGAATGGGCTTCCGCGACTCCAACCAAGACCTTGTGGGCTTCGTGCACCAGATACCGGAGCGTGCCCGTCAGCGCATCATCGACATCGCTTCCACCCAGTTTCCCGACGGAGGATGCTATCACCAGTATCAGCCGCTGACCAAGCGCGGCAACAACGACATCGGCGGAGGCTTCAACGACGACCCGCTGTGGCTCATCTTCGGTACGGTGGCTTACGTCAAGGAGACGGGTGACTTCAGCATTCTGTACGAACCGGTTCCCTTCGACAACCGGGAAGGCACGGAAGTGTCGCTGTTCGAGCACTTGCGCATCTCCTTCAACCATGTTGTCGAGAACCTTGGCCCCCATGCGCTTCCCCTCATCGGGCGTGCCGACTGGAACGACTGCCTCAATCTGAACTGTTTCTCCCAGGACCCGAACGAGTCCTTCCAGACCACAGAGAACAAGACCGAAGGCTCGAAAGCCGAATCGCTGATGATTGCCGGTCTGTTTGTGGTATGCGGGCGCGACTACGTGGAATTGTGCCGCCGATTGGGTAAAGACGACGAGGCCGACCGGGCGCAGACCTGCGTGGACAACATGGTGGAGGCTGTGAAACGATACGGATGGGACGGCGACTGGTATCTGCGTGCCTACGACTACTTTGGCCGTAAGGTAGGCTCCAAGGAGAACGAGGAGGGGCAGATTTTCATCGAGTCGCAAGGCTGGTGCACCATGGCGGGCATCGGGCAAGAAGAGGGCATGGTAGAAAAAGCCCTGGATGCAGTGAAGGAGCGTCTGGACTGCGAGCACGGCATTGTGCTGAACAACCCGCCCTTCACCCGCTACGTGGTAGAGTACGGAGAAATCTCCACCTATCCAGCCGGTTACAAGGAGAACGCCGGCATCTTCTGCCACAACAATCCATGGATCATCATTGGCGAAACCATTGCCGGACGCGGCGACGACGCTTGGGAGCACTACCGCAAGATATGCCCGTCATATACCGAAGAACACAGCGCGCTGCACAAGGTAGAGCCTTACGTCTGCTGCCAGATGGTGGCAGGCAAGGACGCCGCCCGTCCCGGTGAAGGCAAGAACAGCTGGCTGACAGGCACAGCAGCCTGGATGTGGTACGCCATCACACAATTCATCCTCGGCATCAAGCCCACCTACGAAGGGCTGGAAATCAACCCCTGCATCCCGGCACGCTGGAAGGGCTTCAGCCTGAAACGCCGCTTCCGTGGAGCCGAATACCACATCACGGTGAAGAATCCCGACCACGTCTGCAAAGGCATCCGCTCCATCACAATGGACGGGCAGCCGGTGGAAGGCAATGTGCTGAAGCACCTGCCGGGCACGCATTCTGTAGAAGTGATAATGGGATAAACGGTGTCACTGACGCAATAACTCTATTTGGTTCGACCAGATAACTCTATTTGGAGTGACACAAAATTTCGATAATGAATGACAATCAATAAATATATCAGTAGCCCATCATGACAAATCCAATCTATTCCCCTGCCGCCAACCGTTATGACGGCGGCATGAGCTATCGCCGTTGCGGGCGGAGCGGCATCCTGCTGCCGGCAGTATCGCTCGGCTTGTGGCACAACTTCGGCGATGTGACCCCGTTTGCCAACTCCCTGGCGATGGCACACTATGCTTTCGACCGCGGCATCACGCACTTCGACCTCGCCAACAACTACGGTCCTTCCTACGGTTCGGCCGAAGAGACCTTTGGGCAGATTATGAAGAAGTCCTTCCAACCCTATCGGGATGAGTTGTTCATCTCCACCAAAGCCGGATATGATATGTGGCCCGGCCCTTATGGGAACTGGGGCTCCCGCAAATATTTGATGGCCAGTCTTGAACAAAGCCTGAAACGCATGAACCTGGATTATGTGGACATCTTCTACTCCCACCGCTACGACCCTGACACGCCGCTTGAAGAGACTTTGCAAACGCTGGTCGATATCGTGCGGCAAGGAAAGGCGCTCTACGTGGGAATCTCCAGATATCCCAAAGAAGCGACGGCGTTTGCCTATCGCTATCTGGAAGAACGCAACGTGCATTGTCTGCTCTACCAGGGCAAATACAACCTCTTCAACCGCGAACCGGAAGCGGAAGGCATCCTTCGGCAAGCCCAAGAGAACGGCACCGGCTTCATCGCCTTTTCTCCCTTGGCGCAAGGCCTGTTGACCGATCGCTATCTGGACGGCATTCCCGCAGATTCGCGCATCGCACGGGGCGGACACCTGAAAAAGGAGTCGCTGACCGATGAAGTGCTGCGGAAAATCAAAGCCCTCAACGAGCTGGCCGCCACACGCGGGCAGACTCTTGCCGAGATGGCACTCGCCTGGTTGCTGAAGGACGAACTGGTGACAAGCGTCATCATCGGTGCCAGCTCCGTGGCACAACTTGCCGACAACCTGAAAGCGATAGGGAATACCGGCTTCTCTGCAGAAGAGCAGGAAAAGATAAAGGCTATTATCCAATGACGCAACCGATACGGCTCTCTTATCTCCCAATAGCGCTTTTCACTCATTTACCCTCATGGAGGTGTGTCAAAACGAAAAGGAACCGACATAATGATAGATTTTAGGCACAGATTACATGGATTACACGGATTAATCAAGAAGAAAACCGTGCAAAACCGTGTAATTCGTGCCTAAAAGAAAGTGAGATGCATGCTTTGACACATTTACATGAGGGTAGCAATCTTACCCTCCCCTTTTTTAACGCTACGGAACGAGGCGTATTGTTGTCATCTGCCAATGAATGTTGAGGCGTCTCTCACCGCTTTGTCAAATGCGGCGTCCTGCCCCGGAACGGTGATGAACAGATGTACCGCACCTTCATATTCTATTCTCTGAGCCTTGCCGCGCATTCTCTCCGCGAGTTCTTTGCCTTGGTCGCGCAAGATGTCTCTTTCTGCGGCGATAATCATTGTCCTTGGAAGATTTTGCAACACAGCATCGCTGCACAAGCCTACACTGATGGCTGTAGAACGAGCGTCGGCATCGATTGTATAAGCACGGTTGAAGGCCTCCATAATTTCAGCATCCAGTCCGAAGCCTTGGCCATACAGCCGCCACGACTCAGAACCGTCGTCAAACGCCTTTGTCACCGGGTAGAACAGCAGTAAGGATTCAATTTTGCCCCGACAAGCCTCCGACAAAGCCGTGGCCAGCGCAAGGTTGCCACCCGAGCTGTCACCGCCTATGGTGATACGGTCGGTGTCAATCTGCAACTCGTCAGCGTGATTGATGATATACTCGACGGCACCGATACAATCATTCAAGCCTGCCGGATAGGGGTGTTCAGGTGCCAGGCGGTAATCAAGGGCTATCACTCTTATGCCACCCGAAGCGGCCAAGGCATTACAGAATCTTCCACAGCTGTTGATACTGCCAAAAGTCCAACCGCCACCATGAAGGTACAGCAGTGCGGGGAGGCGTTTGTGCTGTTTATTCTTAGGTTCATAGATGCGCATGGTCTCGGTGATCATCCTCGTCTCCACGTCATTAGAATACTTAGGCCGAGTATTGCGCGAGTTGCGGACAGCCATCAACTCACTATTGTCGCCATCTATCGCTTTCAGAATGGCTGATGTCTGCTTGCGTTGTAGGTCAGACGGCATGTTTTGCAGGAACGCATCGGCTTGGGTGCGCATCAGGCATTGTACGGTTGTCTCGCCATTTATCACGCTTGCCTCATGTCGGCCGGAGGGAGGCTGGGCGCTCGTCTCTGCCACTTGTGTACAACCAAAGAGCAAGGAGAGGAGTGCAACAAGGAGGTTTTGTGTATTCATCGGTTTCATCTGTCTAATCCTATATTGATAAATTGACAATAAGAAGATGCTCTTCCTGTCAGTGTATTATAAACGATTGATTTACTGCGCAAATATAATTATTCATCTTCGATTCTCAAAATTTACTCCTTGAACTCCGTCTGTAGCCTCACTCTTTCGGATATACCACGTGTCAGCCTTCAAGCATTCCTGTGAACATTTTCCCCTCCCGCCTTGTTTCTGTCACAGAAGCCTAAGGTACCGGCAGGCAGGATTTTATAGTAAACCTAAACATTTATAGAAAATATGAAGAAATTTATTCCCTTATTAGCAGCGGTCTTCGCCGTGGTGTTTGCCGCCTGCGAGAAAGATGCCGACACGGGCCGGTTGGACGGCGACTACATGGTCTATACCAACTACGACAAGCAGGCTGACTTCAAGAGTTTTACCACTTATTACCTGCCCGACAGCATCCTGATTATCGGCGACAAAGAAAAAGCTGAATACTGGAAAGACGAGAGCGCCCGGGAAATCCTCAACGCATACGCCGCCAATCTGAACAGCCGCGGCTACGTGCGCACCACCGATCGTACTCGTGCCAACCTCGGGTTGCAAGTAAGCCACATCCGAAGCACCTACTATTTCACCGACTACGGCCGTCCCGAATGGTGGTGGAACTATCCGGGCTACTGGGATGCTCCCTACTGGGGCGATTGGGGCGGATGGTATTACCCGTATGCGGTGAGCTATTCCTACACCACCGGCTCGTTCATCACCGAACTGCTGAACCTGGAAGCCGCACAGGGCGAGAACCAGAAGCTGCCCGTGTTGTGGACCCACTACATGAGCGGATGGCAGAGTGGATCGGCCGCCGTCAACACCGCACGTGCCGTGCAAGGCGTAAACCAGGCTTTCGCCCAATCGGCTTATCTTACCAACCAATAAATATGACAATGTATGAAAACGATAAAAGACCTTTTTTTGAGAGTGCTTGCAACGATTGCTCTCACTCTCATCTTCGCCCTGCCGACGAAGGCACAGATGACCGACAACGGTTACGTCAACATCGACTGGCAATATAACTTCCCCCTCAGCAATCCTTTTGCCGACAAATCGAGCGGGTGGGGCATGAACCTTGAAGGAGGCTACTTCCTGACAGACAACTTCGCATTGGGAGCTTTCTTGAACTATCACAGCAACCACGAGTACTTCGGACGACAGACCCTGCCCACCGGCAACGGCGGCAGCCTGAGCACCGACCAGCAGCACACGCTGTTCCAACTGCCTTTCGGCTTGGCCTCGCGCTACGTGTGGAACCGTGGCGGCGCTTTCCAGCCATACGCCGGCGTGAAGCTCGGCGCCGAATATGCCAAACTGAAATCAACGTTCAGCGTGTTCGAGGGAAGCAACAACACCTGGGGATTCTACGTGTCGCCCGAAATAGGTTTCAACATCTATCCCTGGGCCTACGGACCGGGACTGCACGTGGCTGCCTACTACAGCTACGGCACCAACAAAGGTGACCTGCTGACCTATAGTGTGGATGGATTGAGCAATTTCGGGCTGCGGGTAGGTATTGCGTTCTGATAAGGAATGAACCAAAAGGCAGATTCAGATGAGGGTGTGTCAAACTTTCAAGGGAGCATCGCCTTGTACACCGCCTCCTGAATCCTCGTCCTTATGTCCAGTTGCATCAATTTGTTGTTCCACACGTCCGGATAGAGGCGGTTGCTCAGGAATACATAGACCAACTTGTTATCCGGGTCTGCCCAGGCGCAAGTGCCTGTGAATCCCGTGTGCCCATAGACGGAAGCGGGCGCCGACCCGGCGCAAGGGCTTTTCTGCGGATTGCGTCTGTCCGGCTTGTCGAACCCCAGACCACGGCGGCTGATTTTGGAGACGGTCGTGGTGAACACCCGGCAAGTCTCCTTGCTCAGATAGCGTTTGCCTTCCAGTTCTCCTTCGTTCAGCAACATCTGATAAATCTTTGCCACTTCTTCTGCCGTGGAGAACAGCCCGGCATTACCGGAAACGCCGCCTTGAAATGCCGCCGACTCATCGTGGACGAAGCCTTGCAACGTCGTTTTCCGCAAGAAGGGGTCTTCGGAGGAGGGGACAATGTCGTTTTTCTTTAAGAAGCGTAAAGGCAGATACCCCGTGCGCTTCAAGCCCATAGGGGCATAGAATTCTTTCTCTAGATAGGCATCCATCGGCATGCCTGTACGTGCCTCCACCAATTGTTGCAGCAGAATGAAGCCTACACAACTGTAACGGTAGCGTTTGTCGCGAAGCGGAGTGTTCACGATTTTTTGCAGATACTCCTGCTTGAAGTCACGATGCAGCCAAAGGCTGTCGGACACCTGGAGTGAGTGTTCCGCTGTGGGTGCTTTTGAGGTAAGTCCCTTGCGGAAGTTGAATGCGGGGTTCGCCCATGTCTGCCGTCCGATGCGCACACGGTGGGAGGCATCGGGCCGTGCCTTAAAAAGCGTGCCGGTATAGCTCTCCTTGTTGATGGCTTCCTGATAGAAAAATATTGTGGAGGGGAGTCCGGACTCGTGGAGCAGCAGTTCGCGCACGGTGATGTTCTTTTTGTCTGTATCTTGCAAGTAGGGCAGGTAGTCGGCAGCACGGTCGGTCAGGCTGAGCCGCCCGCTGTCGTATAGCTTCATTACGGCAAGTAGGGTGGCCGTGGTCTTTGTCAGCGAGGCGAGGTCGTAGGCATCGGTCGGCAATACGGGTCTTGTCGGCAGGAAACTGCCCGTAGGGGTGCCTTCCTTCCGGGTATGCGTGCCGAATGCCTTGCTGTATATCAATCTTCCCTCTTTCAGCACCGCCACTTGGCAGCCGGGATAGGCCCCTTCACGGATGCCCTCTTCGGCAATTTTGTCAATCTCTTCCAACTTACTGGCACTCATTCCATGTTCTTCGGGAAGAAAGCGGGGAGTGTCTTGTGAGGAGAGTGTGATGCCTGCACCGGCCGGAAACAGGGTACCGATACTGGCGGATAACCGTCCGTCTGCCCCGGCGCTGCCATAGACGATGCGCGCTACCTGTTGCTGCACGTCACCGTTGGAAGTGTGTGCCAGTATCACCGCATCGGCGGACGAGATTCCATGCCCCAGCTGTCCTACCTGCTTGCCGGGTGTGAAGAAGAGGTAGCTCACCGGCACGCCGGGTGCAAATTTTGTGAAGAAGTTGCGGTAGGGAGCCAGTTGTGTTCCGGTGACGCAGACTAAAATCCGCTTGTACTTGGCCAGTCCGTCTTTCAACCGTTTGGCTTCAGCCTCCGGCAACTCTTTGCCCAGACGGAATTCTACGGGGCGGGTATATCGGGAAAGTTCTTTCACAAAAGGCTGGATGGAGGCATCGCCCACTTGTAGTACCGCCACTTCCTTGAATGAAGGATCCAGCGGAAGTACTTTCTCCCTATTTCTCAGCACGGTAATGGCGGCAACATTCAGTCGGCGTATCAGGTCGCTTGCTTGCGGGGTATTGATGCGGGTGCTCAATCCGGAAAGCCGGACGTGCGGTTTCTTGTCCAGCCCCAAGGCATATTTATACATCAGCACCTTGTGGCATCTTGCGGCTATCTCGCTCTCCGGAAGTTCTCCGCTTTTTACGGCGGCGATTACCATCTCCACTTCTTCCTTGATGCGTCGGGGCACCAGCAGCAGGTCATTGCCTGCCTTCAATGCCCGCAAGCAGACGGATGAATTGCCTGATACGCCTTTCATGGCAAGAGCATCCGTGAAGGCAAGTCCTTGGAATCCGAGCTCCTTTTTCAGCAGACCGGCAACAATGTCGTGCGAGAGCGAAGAGGGCACGCCTTTTTGTCTCTCGTAGGCAGGCACTTCAAGATGGCCCACCATAATGCCGCCCAAGCGGGCGCGAATCACCTTTTTGAAGGGGACCAGTTCCACGCTGTCCAAACGGGCACGGCTGAAAGGCAGCAGCGGCAATGCTTTGTGCGAATCGACATCCGTATCGCCATGTCCCGGAAAGTGTTTGCTCACGGCAAGCACGCCTCCCGCTTCCAATCCTCTGGAATAGGCAACGACCTTGTCTGCCACATTGGAGGGATTCTCTCCAAAAGAGCGGGTATTGATAACCGGGTTCTTCGGGTTGATATTGACATCCGCCACGGGGGCGAAGTTCACCTGTACGCCCATCTCGCGGCATTGGCGGGCCATCTCACGACCATATTCATGAATCAGCGCATTATCTTGTATGCATCCCAGTACCATATTCCGTGGAAAAACGGGGGTGTTCTGAAGGCGCATCGCCAGTCCCCATTCTCCGTCAAAGGTTATCATCAGCGGAACCCGTGCCATCTGTTGCGCCTCGTTCGTCAAGGCCACTTGATTCTCCATCAGACCACCGGAAAACAGCAGTCCGCCTACTTTGTACTCCTCTATCACTTTGCGTAGCAAGTCCTTGTTGGCCTTGTCTTGCTGGGGAGCGATGGTGTAAATGAACAATTGTCCGATGCGTTCCTTCAAACTCAATCGTTGCAAAACCGAATCGGCCCACTGCTTGCACCGGGCATCGCTGTGCAAGAGGCGTATCATCGAAGGTTCGTCCAACGTCATCGAGTTAAAGGGCATCGGCCCGATCTGTGCTTTCAAAGCCGGACAAAGGCAGCACAAGAGAATGATATATAGCCGGTATAGTCTTTTCATGTGTCCTCCTCTAATTTCTGTTAGCTTCTTTTTCTATCGTTATGCTTTTGTAAATCATTTCCTGTATAGCTCTGCGAATATTCATATCCACCAATTTCGTATCCCATACACGGGGGCAAAGGCGGTTGCTGAGAAATACATACACCGTCTGGTTAGTCGGGTCCACCCAAGCGCAAGTACCGGTAAAGCCGGTATGCCCATATACGGTTTCCGGAGCAGAGACAGCGCAGGGGCTCAACTTGGCAGATGAGATGTCCGGCTTGTCGAATCCCAATCCACGGCGGCTGATGGTGGATTTCTCCGTAGTAAACAAGCGGCAGGTTGCTTCGCTCAAGAAGCGTTTGCCGTTCCATTCACCGCCATTCAGCAGCATTTGATACACTTTCGCCACTTCTTCGGCTGTGGAAAACAATCCCGCATTGCCGGCCACTCCGCCCATACAGGCTGCCGTCTCATCGTGTACGTATCCGTGGAGGTCCTGGCGACGCAGGAAGTCATTGGCCACCGTCGGCATAATCTCTGTTTTCGGGAATTTGTCCAAAGGCAGAAACAGGGTGCGCTGCAAGCCCATCGGGGCATAAAATTCCCTGTCAAGGTACTGCTCCATCGGTTGTTTCGCAACGGCTTCCACCAGCTGCTGCAAAAGCACGAAGTTTACATCGCTATACACATAATGGTGGTTGTCCCATTCGCATTGTGCGATTTTCTGAAGAATCGTATTTTTGAAACTCTTGTTCAGCCACAAACCGTCTGCCATCTGCAATGCATGGACCGAACTGCTTTTATCAGACATCATTCCCTTCTTGAATTTGAAATCGCTGCAATAGTAGCTGTGCTCGCTCACTTGCGTGCGGTGCCACTTATCCACCCAGCTTTGCAAGTAGGGACCCTGTACGGAATGGGGGTCGATGATGTCCAGATAGAAACGGATATGAGGCGGGAATCCTGTCTCGTGGAACAGCAACTGGCGAATGGTGATGGTGCGTTTGTCTCCGTTTCGCAACAGGGGCAGATAATCGGCCACTCTATCCTCCAACTTTATCTTCCCTTCGTCATACAGCTTCATTACGGCCAGCAGCGTGGCGGTGGTCTTTGTCAGTGCTCCTAAGTCGAACAAGTCGGTGGAACGGACAGCGGTGCTGTCTTTGTCCGAATGCACACCGAAACCTTTGTCATAAATCGGTTTCCCGTTCTTCCATACCACTATGCGGCATCCGGGATAAGCGCCTGCCGTCACTCCCCTCCGGGCGATGGAGTCGATGCCTTGCAGCACATACGACTTCATTCCATAATCTTCCGGAATAAATTCGTTCGGTTCCATGCCCGGCTCTATCACGCAACCTGTTCCTGCCGGAAATGTCCGGCCGATGTCCATGGATAGTTTACCGTTGGCGGGCTGTCTGGCAAAGAGTACATCTGCCACGTATTGTTGCAAATCGGCCTCTTCCGAATGGGCCAGCACAACGGCGCTCGATTTGGCGAATGCCGAAGCCAGAGGCCGCAACATGCGGCAAGGAGTGAAGACGGCATAAACCAACGGAGCCTGCAAATTCAGTTCTTTCAGAAAGATTGCGTTCCGATAGCTGACGTATGAGCCGGTGATGCAGACTATTACACGGCGGAAGTCGGCCAGTTGCCTTATGAGTTCCTGCGTGGTCGCTTCATCTGCCTCCCGGGGTAGATAGAATTGGCGGATGTCGGCATTCTTTTTCAGTTGTTCCACAAAAGGGGCGTCCGCTTCCTTGTCTCCAATGCTGAGTACGGCTATGTGTGCTGCTGTTGGAGCCAATGGAAGGAGGTTGAAATAGTTGTTCAATACCGTAACGGCCGATTGGCGTAGCCTGACCGCCAGTTTTTCTGCCTCTTCCGTGTGGATGCGGTTGTTTATTTGGCTGACCTGCAGTTTCGGTTGCGGGTTCCGTAGTCCCAGTTTATATTTATAGGCCAGTACTTTGCGACACTTGGCCTCCAACTCTTCCTGGCTCAACCTGCCGGATTTCACGGCTTCCATCAATCCCGACAAGGCATTCTTGATGTTGGTCTGCACCAATAACATGTCGTTTTCGCCTAAAAATGTCCGGACGGTGGCCTGTGACCGGGCCGCTTCTCCTTCCTTATTTCGGGTATCGGCAAACACAATCCCTTTGAGCAGAGGCTCATTCTTCGATAATCCGGCTGCCCCGTCAGATGTGGTTGCAGAAGGTGCTTGCAACTTCTCATTAAAAGGACGTACGTAGATTGTAGGGATGAGCGGATGGGTATAGGTCACTGCGTCGGACACCAGGCTGGCGTGTATTCCCAGCTCGTCAAACCGGCGGACCACTTCACGGGCATGCTCTTCGGTCAGTCCTTTGTCTTCGATACAGCCCAATGCCGCATGGTCGGGGTAGGCGGGCGCATCTGTCAGGCGCATCGCCCATCCCCATTCTCCATCGTAAGTCACCATTACCGGAACCTGCGCCTGTTTTCGGGCGACATTGGTCAAGAGGGCTTGCTCTTTCACCGTACCTCCCGAATATAGCAGGCCGCCTATTTTGTATTTGCCGGCCAGTTCGCGTACCTGTGCCTTCGCCGGTTTGCCTGCCTGTACGGTGACGATAAGCAGTTGCCCCACTTTCTCGTCCACGCTTAGTTTGGAAAAGACAGAGTCCACCCAATGCCGGCACCGGCTGTCGTCCGTAGTTGGTGTATGTGCTTGAAGAGGCGAAAAGCCACAGATGAATCCTATTACTCCTAAAAGGTATTTGGCCTTTTTCATGATGTAATCTTTATGCTGTGTGATAATATATAATGTCTGGTTATTTCTCTGTTACGGTGAGTACCATCTCTCCCACATAGATACCGTTTTTGCCGGAGTGCAACAGGGAGACATTCTTCCCTTCGGCGTTCAGATAGATCGTCGGCTTTTCCATAAAGGTATGGGAGTGTCCTCCCAGAATGGCATCGATGCCGTATGTCTTGCCGATCAGAACTTCATCCGAAACATTTTCAGGCCTTGAACTGCGAATGCCCAGATGAGAAAGGCATATCACGACATCGCAATGCTCTTTTTCTCTGAGAAGGTCGGCCATCTGCTGTGCTACGGTTATCGGGTCGTTATAAACAATGCCTTCGCACTTGTCTTCCTGCACCAGCCCCTCCATTCTGGGAGCCAGTCCGAAAACGCCGATTCTCACTCCTTCGCGTTCCAGCGTGATGTAGGGCTTCACCAGTCCTTCAAGTATTGTGCCTGTCACGTCATAATTGGAACAAACCACCGGGAAGTTTGCCATGCGAAACAGCCGTGCCATATTTTCCAGTCCGAAGTCGAACTCATGGTTGCCGATGGTCATGGCATCATAGCCCATCAGGTTCATCATCTTGATTTCCGTTTCACCTTTGAACAGGTTGTAATAGGGCGTACCTTGCGAAATGTCTCCGCAATCAAACAGCAACATGTCGGGATGTTCGTTACGGAATTGTTTCACGAATCCGGCGCGGCGCACCACTCCTCCCATGCCTGCATTCCGGTCGGCAGCTTCTCTGCTGATAGGTTCTATGCGGCTGTGGGTATCGCTGGTATGCAAGATGAACAACTGTTTGGCCTCTTGTGCCGATACTGAAAGAGAAAAAAGCAGTGAGACTGCCAGTGCATATATCTGTTTCATTTTGATTTTCAATTTATCTGTTCTTGTCAATGCGTCAATTATTCAATTGTTATTCGTTCCTCCATTTTTGAGGAGATTTTTTTGCCGGCGGCCGTCTGTTTCTTTACATACTCCATAAACAGGCTGCGCAAAGTGGCGTTTTCCGGACAAATCCGTTTGTCTGCCTGCACAAGGGCTGTCATCCCGTCGTTTCCGTCCGCCAGATAATCGACGGTGGCAACCGTATAGGTCTTGTCGTCTTCTACCGGCTTTCCGGCGATGGTGGCTTGTAGCAATTTACCCTCTTTACTGATTTTCAGCTGTATGCCGCTTACCCCTTCGCCATGTCTTGATGCGATGTTCTCAAACAATTGCTTCATGGCGGTGCCTTTCATCGTCAGCACGCAAAGCGAATTCTCGAAAGGCAGAATCTCATAAATGTTTCCGATGGTGATGCTGCCTTCTGTCAAAGAATTGCGGATGCCTCCGACATTGACCAGCCCCATATCGGCCGGTTTTCCCTGCACGCAGGTTGCGGCCTCGCGCAGCACGTCTGCCACCAAGTTGGATAGGGGGCTTTCGGGTCTGAACCGGTCCATCGATATCTCCGCTGTTCCCATTACTTGATACATCATGCTGTCTATCTGTGCTTTGTAGGGTGCTAGCAGTGCTGCTGCCTCAGCATCCGGATGGGCATCCCATGTGGAGTCCATAGGAATTCTGCCTCCCTCTATTTGGGTTACTTCGTAGGACGAATGGCAGGAAAACAATAGCAGTGTCACTGCCAGCATTGCCCCCGAAAGGAGGCTGTAAGTTTGTCTTTTCATATCTGTTTTGTTTAAAATTGCTACAAAGATACTTCTCTTTTGTGATTGAAATACATAAATGGGTGAAAATTGCACTCTTTTGCATACGCTCTTTGGGTTCGTCCGATCTTTTGGTAATTCGTAAATATTTACACGAAAATCCCATCTCCTTCAAATTCCATAATCTGCTATTCTTTCGAGGCGCGTCTTATCCGGCCCTTACCTGCTCCGTAGTTCCTTCGGTGTTTCTTCGGACGTTCTTCGGACATTCTTCGGTCCTAGGGAGTGGAGTTTGTCCGAAGAACGTCCGAAGCCGAATAGGCCCTGGTAGGGGTGGGATAGGAAGCAGATAGGGAAAAGCGCAGCGAAAAGGAGAAAGGCCGTTTTTTTGCCGGGATATGCCGGCTGTGAGAAAAGAAGTGGAAAATAATTTACATTTTAGAAACGGTCATCTGTTTCGATGCTATTATTTTCAGACGCGGAATTAGCGGATAAAGCGGGTTTTATTTTTATCAGCTACATAGATAATTCGCCCAATCCGTTCAATCCGCGTCTGAAAAATGAAAACGGCTTTAAATGCCAGAGCCGTGCCCACGCAAGAAAAAAAAGCTTGAAGCATTTGTGTATCTGACAAATAATTCGTTCCTTTGCACCGCTTTCGCGCAATCGCTGTCAGGAAAAACAGAGAGAAGCCTGGTATGTTGCGTTGTAACGATCAAACAATTTAATAATAACAAACAATGGATTTAATTAAAATTGCAGAAGAAGCATTTGCTACAGGCAAGCAGCATCCGAGCTTCAAGGCCGGTGACACTATCACAGTAGCATATCGTATCATTGAAGGTAACAAGGAACGTGTACAGCTGTATCGCGGTGTTGTTATCAAGATTGCCGGACACGGAGACAAGAAGCGTTTCACAGTGCGCAAGATGTCGGGAACCGTAGGCGTAGAACGTATTTTCCCTCTTGAATCACCGGCTATCGACAGCATCGTAGTGAACAAGGTAGGTAAGGTTCGTCGCGCTAAATTGTATTACCTGCGTGCTCTTACCGGTAAGAAAGCAAGAATTAAAGAAAAAAGAGTCAACGGCTAATGCCAAACTCCTATTTCGAAATAAAAAAGGGAGACCGATAGCCATCGGTTTCCCTTTTTTAGTAAAATGAAGAGGGGCGCACCGTTCATTACGGTGCGCCCCTCTTGTCTATGGCTTTATCAAAATCTGCTGATTATTTGATGTCCTTCAGTTCCCAGCCCAATGCACTGGCACCCAATACGGCAGCGTCGGCATCCTTCAATTCGGAGGCCAGCAGCTTGGTTTTGCCTTTGTAGATGTTCAATACATTCTCGTCGATGGCCTTCTGAATAGGCTTGAAGATGTAATCGCCGGCTTTTGCCAAACCGCCGAACAGCACGATGGCTTCGGGGCTGGAGAAAGCGATGAAGTCGGCAAGCGCTTCGCCCAGGATGGTTCCTGTGAATTCGAAGATTTCCAACGCAATCTTGTCGCCTTGCACGGCAGCGTCATATACATCTTTTGACGTGATGCTCTCGGCTTCAATGTTGCGAAGCAGACTCGGCTCTGTGCTCTTGGTCAAGAACTCACGTGCCGAACGAGCCACACCGGTAGCCGAGCAGTAAGTCTCCAGACAGCCGCGGCGACCGCATCCACAGATACGACCATTCTCGCGACGGATGATGGTATGTCCCAATTCACCGGCAAAACCGTCGTGGCCATATACCATCTGACCGTTGATGACGATTCCGCTTCCTACGCCTGTGCCCAGCGTAATCATGATGAAGTCTTTCATACCGCGTGCCACACCGTAAGTCATTTCACCGATACCAGCAGCATTGGCGTCGTTGGTCAGTGCGGCGGGTATGCCCAAACGTTCTTCGAACATGGCAGCCAATGGAATGACGCCTTTCCACGGAAGGTTCGGGGCGAACTCGATGGTTCCGCTGTAATAGTTGCCGTTAGGAGCACCGATACCGATACCTTTAATTTTGTCCACTCCGCCGTTGGCGATAATGAGTGGCAACAGATTCTTGCAGACTTCGTCCACATATACATCTACTTGCTCGTAGGCGCCGGTCTTGATAGAACCGCTTGCTATAATTGAGCCACGTGCATCTACAATGCCAAAGACGGTGTTTGTTCCACCGATGTCAATGCCCACTACATAGGGCTTTTCCATGCTTGAATTCATGATATTCTATTCGTTTAAAGGGTTAATTAAAATCTTATGGAATACAAAAATCACAAAGAAAAATGAGATTGCAAAATCTTTTTGAAAGAAATTTCACAACTTCTGCAACTTTCCGCATCATGGCTTCGTCTAATGGTGAAAACAGGAACCATTGAACCGTAAACAAAAGGACATAAATCGTGATACAGTTAAAAGACATCAACAAGACCTACAACAACGGAGCACCGCTGCATGTGCTCAAAGGCATCGACCTTGACATCCGGAAGGGCGAATTTGTCTCCATCATGGGGGCGTCGGGTTCGGGAAAGTCCACCTTGCTTAATATATTAGGCATTTTGGACAACTACGATACCGGCGAATACTATCTGAACGGTACCCTCATCAAGCACCTCAGCGAGACGAAAGCGGCAGAGTTTCGCAACCGCATGATTGGCTTCATCTTCCAGTCGTTCAACCTCATCTCCTTCAAAAACGCCATGGAGAACGTGGCGCTCCCGCTCTTCTATCAGGGAGTGAGTCGCCGCAAGCGAAACGCCCTCGCGCTGGAGTATCTGGACCGCCTGGGCCTGAAAGAGTGGGCGCACCATACGCCCAACGAGATGTCGGGCGGACAGAAACAGCGTGTGGCCATTGCCCGGGCACTCATCACCTGTCCGCAAATCATCTTGGCCGACGAGCCTACCGGTGCCCTGGACAGCAAAACCTCCGTGGAGGTGATGCAGATTCTGAAAGAGCTGCACCAAACGGGCATGACCATCGTTGTCGTCACCCACGAAAGCGGCGTAGCCAACCAGACCGACAAGATTATCCACATCAAAGACGGCGTGATAGGCAGCATCGAAGAGAACCTGAACCACGACGCCAGCCCCTTCGGGAAGAACGGATTCATGAAATAATGAATAATCCTCCTTCCTTCCCTATTTTTTAATTTTTAATTCTCAATTTTTAATTCAAAATGATAGACCTCTGGATAGAAATATACGCCACCATCAAGCGCAACAAGATGCGCACCGCCCTGACCGGATTTGCCGTGGCATGGGGCATCTTCATGCTGATAGTCCTGATGGGAGCAGGCAACGGACTGCTGAACGCCCTGAACCGGCAATCGGAAGGCATGGCCATGAACTCCATGATGGCGTGGCCCGGATGGACCAGCGAGCCCTGGCGCGGACTGAAAGCAGGCCGTGAAGTGAAGTTCACCCAGAAAGAGCTGGAAGCAACAAGCCGGCTGGAAGACATGGTGGACCAGGTGACCGCCGTGCAAGAACAGTCGGGTGTCACGCTGAGTTACAACCAAGACCACGTCAGCATCCAACTGGAAGGACACTACCCCAAATACCTCGACATGACAAACGCCGCCCTCAAGAAAGGGCGCTTCATCAATGCGATTGACATCCGCGAACGGCGAAAGGTCATCGTGTTGCACGAGAAGACAGCCGAGATGCTCTTTGGCAGCGGCATGGAGGCACAGGCCATCGGCAAGATGGTGAACGCCAGCGGCCTGTGCTACCGGGTGGTGGGCATCTACAGCCGCGAAGGCGAACAGCAACCGCCCGCCTACCTGCCCTATACCACCTTGCAACTGGTCTATAACAAGGAAGACAAGATGAGCTCGATGGCCTTCACTACCAAAGGCGTGGTGAACGAGGCCAATGCCGACGAGTTCGAAGAGCGGTTCCGCCGCACCATAGCCGCCACACAGCAGTTCGACCCCGACGACCGACGGGCCGTATGGGTGTGGAACCGCATCAAGCAATATACCCAGCAACAAGGTGCGCAAAGCATCCTGCGAACGGCCATCTGGGTCATCGGTATCTTCACTTTGCTGAGCGGCATTGTGGGCGTGAGCAACATCATGCTGATTACCGTCCGCGAACGCACCCGTGAGTTCGGCATCCGCAAGGCGCTGGGGGCAAAACCCTTCTCCATCCTGTGGCTCATCATAGTCGAGAGCGTCACCATCACCACTCTTTTCGGCTACATAGGCATGGTGGCAGGCATCGGCGTGACGGAGTGGATGAACATCAGCATGGGCGAAGCCGTGGTGGACATAGGCATAGCCAAACAGACGGTATTCGTCAACCCTACCGTGGACTTGCGCATCGCCATCCAGGCCACCGTGACCCTTATCATCGCCGGCACGCTCGCGGGGCTGTTCCCCGCACGCAAGGCGGTGCTGATACGACCGATAGAGGCTCTGAGAAATTGAGAATTGAAAATTGAAAAATCACAATTCATTATTAAAACAATGATAATTGACATTGACCGATGGGAGGAGATACTCGTCACCATCACAAGAAACAAGACACGAAGCCTGCTCACTGCCTTCGGCATCTTCTGGGGCATCTTCATGCTGGTGGCCCTGATGGGAGGCAGCCAGGGGCTGAAGGCCTTGATGAGCAAGCAGTTCGAAGGCTTTGCCAGCAACTCGGGGGCTGTGGCCGCCAACCTCACCAGCCAGCCCTACAAGGGCTTCCGCAAAGGACGTTACTGGAGCCTGAACCTGGATGACGTGGAACGCATCCGCCGTGCCGTGCCCGAAATAGACATCGTGACCCCCTGCAACGCCAAGTGGGGCATGAGTGCCATCTACCGGGAGAATACGGAAAACTGCACGCTCAAAGGCATCTATCCCGAAAGCGGCAGGATAGAAGAACCGACCATGCTCTACGGACGCTACATCAACGACATCGACGTGAAGGAGAACCGCAAGGTGTGCGTCATCGGCAAACGCATCTGGGAAGCGCTCTTCCCCGACGGAAGCGACCCGTGCGGCAAATACATCCGGGTGGGCGGCATCTACTACCGCATCGTAGGGGTGGACGTGTCGTCGGGCAACATGAGCATACAAGGCTATGCGCCACGCTGCGTGCAGATTCCTTTCAGCACCATGATGCGGAACTACAACATGGGAAACGACGTGCAGGTCATCACCTATACCGCCAAGGCGGGACACGCCATCAGTGAAGTGGAGAAAAAAGTCATCGCCCAGCTGAAACAGGCCCATACCATCCACCCGGACGACACGCAGGCTGTGATGACGGTAAATGTGGAAGCGCTCTTCAGCATGGTGGACAACCTCTTCAAAGGTATCAACATCCTGAGCTTGCTGGTGGGCCTGGGTACGCTGCTGGCCGGAGCCATCGGCGTGAGCAACATCATGATGGTGACTGTCAAGGAGCGTACCGTAGAGATAGGCATCCGCCGCGCCATCGGTGCCAAGCCCCGGAACATCCTGGTGCAGATTCTTTCGGAAAGCATCGTCCTTACCATCCTGGCCGGCATGACGGGCATCTGCTTTGCCGTCGGCATCCTGCAACTGGCGGAGGCGGGCACGGGCAAAGCCTTTCAGATATCCTTCTGGGGAGCCATCGCCGCCTGCCTGGTGGTCACCGCCCTCGGACTGCTGGCCGGACTGGCACCCGCCTACCGCGCCATGGCCGTCAAGCCGATAGAGGCCATCCGCGAAGAGTAGTAGGAGAGAGCATCGCTCCTACGTGGCGGGAGTCACGCTCCCATACGATGGGAGCCATGCTTCCATCGTATGGGAGGGACGCTGCCCAACCATGGGAGTGACAATACCAAAACATGGCCGTCAAGTTGGTAATATAGAACAGAATTTCTAATAGCAGAGAAACTTAAAAAACAATGAATATGAAAAAGAAGAAACCGTTGAGAATCATGATGCTGGTGCTGGTAGCACTGCTGTTTGTCTGGACTTTTGTGTTCCTGTATCAAAAATCGCAACCGAAAGAAGTTGTGTATGAGGTAGTAATCCCCGAAGTGACCGACCTCGAAAAGACCACCGTGGCTACCGGCAAGGTGGAGCCGCGCGATGAAGTCCTCATCAAGCCGCAGATTTCGGGCATCATTGCCGAAGTCTATAAGGAAGCCGGACAGACGGTGAAGCAGGGCGAAGTGATAGCCAAAGTGAAGGTGATTCCCGAACTGGGACAGCTGAACGCCGCCGAGAGCCGCGTGCGACTGGCCGAAATCAATGCCACGCAGACCGAAACCGACTTTGCACGCATCCGGAAGCTGCACGAAGAGAAACTCATCAGCACCGAAGAGTACGAAAAAGGCGAAGTGGCCCTGAAGCAGGCACGCGAAGAGCTGCAGACCGCCAAAGACAACCTGGAGATTGTGAAAGAGGGCATCACCAAGAACAGCGCCTCCTTCAGCAGCACCCTCATCCGCTCCACCATCACGGGGTTGATTCTGGACGTGCCCGTCAAGGTGGGTAACTCGGTCATCATGAGCAACACCTTCAACGACGGAACCACCATCGCCACCGTGGCCAACATGAACGACCTCATCTTCCGAGGCAATATCGACGAGACCGAAGTGGGACGCATCCACGAAGGCATGCCGGTGAAGCTGACCATCGGTGCCCTGCAAGACCTCTCGTTCGACGCCACCCTGGAATACATCTCGCCGAAAGGGGTGGAAGAGAACGGAGCCAATCAGTTTGAGATAAAGGCCGCCGTTGTCGCACCGGACAGCGTGCAGATACGTTCGGGCTACTCGGCCAATGCCGAAATCGTGCTGGAGCGTGCCAAGCAGGCGCTCGCCCTGCCCGAAAGCACCGTGGAATTCAGCGGAGACAGTACCTTTGTCTATGTGCTGACCGACAGCGTGCCCCGGCAGCAGTTCGAACGACGTCCCATACAGATAGGCATGAGCGACGGCATCAAGATTGCCATCAAGAGCGGCATCACTGCCGGAGACAAGGTCCGCGGAGCGGAGAAGACAAAATAAAGAAAGATACGAGTTGACAAGGGAACAAGTGTGCAAGGAGCCTTCCCTCGTCTCCCTCGTCAACTTTAAAAAAACGAAACAATGAAGAAACAAGCATTCTTATACCTTATTGTATTGAGCTGCCTCCCGATGCAGGCACAAGAACGCTGGTCGCTGCGCCGGTGCATAGACCACGCCATCGAGCACAACATCAGCATCCGCCAGACCGCCAACGCCGCCGAGCAGCGTGCCGTCGAGGCAAACACCGCCAAATGGGCACGCCTGCCGAACCTGAACGCCGGTGCCAGCCAGAACTGGAACTGGGGACGCACGCAGACCGCCATCAAGAACGAAGATACGGGCGACTACTCCACGGTTTACGTCAACACCAGCAGCCACGGCACCAGCATGTCCCTCAATACCAGCATCCCCCTCTTCACCGGGCTGGAAATCCCCCACCAGTATGCTCTGGCGAAGCTGAACCTCAAAGCCGCCCTTGCCGACCTGGACAAGGCCAAGGAGGACATCTCCATCAACATAGCCTCTGCCTATCTGCAAGTGCTGTTCAACGAAGAGCTGCATCAGGTGGCACTGGGACAGGCACGGCTCAGCGGGGAGCAGCAAGCCCGTATAGGCCGCCTTGCCGACTTGGGCAAGGCTTCTCCGGCCGAACTGGCGGAGGCCAAGGCGCGTGTGGCGCAGGACGAGATGAACGTGGTGCAGGCCGAAAACAACTACAAGCTCGCCCTGCTCGACCTGAGCCAGCTCATCGAACTGGAAACTCCCGAAGGATTCTGCCTGGAGACTCCCGCCGCCGACCCGGTTCCGGTTCCACTCACACCGCCGGACGAAATCTTCCAGACAGCCCTGACGGGCAAGGCCTCCATCCGTGCCGCACAGCTTCGTCTGGAAGGGAGCGAGCACACTATCCGCATCGCCCAAAGCAACTACTACCCGCAATTGAGTCTGAACGGAAGCCTCGGCACGAACTACTATTCCACTATTAACCGCACCTTCAGCCAGCAGATGAACGACAACTTCGGCAAATACGTTGGCTTCAACCTCAGCGTGCCCCTCTTCAACCGGCTTGCCACCCGCAATCGGGTGCGCGCCGCACGCCTGCAACGCGAGGACTATGCCCTGCAACTGGACAATGCGAAGAAGATGCTCTACAAGGAGATACAGCAGGCATGGTACAACGCCGCCGCCGCCGAGGCAAAATATACCGGCAGCCACACTGCTGCCATCGCCGGCGAGGAGTCGTTCAGGCTGATGAGCCAGAAGTATGAAAACGGGAAAGCCAATGCCGTGGAATACAACGAAGCGAAGCAAAATCTGCTGAAAGTCAGGTCGGAAGAGCTTCAGGCCAAGTACGAATACCTGTTCCGCACCAAGATTCTGGACTTCTACAAGGGAGAGGAGATTCGGTTGTAGCCCTCTCGCCAATCGGCTGTCCGGAAACTTTGCTGCTGAAAGATAAGGTATGGGGCGTTTCGGCATCCTCCTATACTATCCGAGAACTTCCTTTATGTTTCCTTTCAGGCGCGGAATTACACGGATTTCACAGTTTTTCTTTGCCCCATCCGTGAAATCCGTGCAATCCGTGCCTGAAATCACGACAAAATGTAAACGGCGGCAAGCTTTTCGGACAACCTCCCCCTTCCCCTCGGGCCGGAAGATAATGAGGCGCAAAGCCCGGACTTTCTGCCTGAAAAAAGATAAATTAATATCCTCTGTGTCCTATTTATGATATAAATCCCTATCTTTGTGGCGTTTTTTAACTGAAAATAAGATTCGAATTAATAAAGATACAACAGAAAAATGGCACAAGAAGACGTTTTTAAGAAACTGGTTTCACACTGCAAGGAGTATGGTTTCGTATTCCCTTCCAGCGAGATTTATGATGGACTGGGAGCTGTATATGACTACGGTCAGATGGGTGTGGAACTGAAAAACAATATCAAACAATACTGGTGGCAAAGCATGGTGTTGTTGCACGAGAACATCGTCGGCATTGATTCCGCCGTCTTTATGCACCCCACCATCTGGAAAGCGAGCGGACACGTGGACGCTTTCAACGACCCGTTGATAGACAACCGCGACTCCAAGAAACGCTATCGTGCCGATGTCTTGATTGAAGACCAGATTGCCAAATACGACGAGAAAATCAACAAAGAGGTGGCAAAGGCGGCAAAGCGTTTCAAAGAAGCCTTCGACGAGGCGCAGTTCCGCAGCACCAACGCCCGCGTGCTGGAGTATCAGGCTAAGCGCGACGCCCTGCACCAGCGTTACAGCGACGCTATGAATGCGGGACCGGACTTGAACGAGCTGCGCCAGGTTATCCTGGACGAGGAGATTGTATGCCCCATCAGCGGAACGAAGAACTGGACGGAAGTGCGCCAGTTCAACCTGATGTTCTCTACCGAGATGGGTTCCACCGCCGACGGTGCCATGAAGATATACCTGCGTCCGGAGACGGCACAAGGCATCTTCGTGAACTACCTGAACGTGCAGAAGACCGGACGCATGAAGATTCCCTTCGGCATCGCGCAGATAGGTAAGGCCTTCCGCAACGAAATCGTGGCACGCCAGTTCATCTTCCGCATGCGTGAGTTCGAGCAGATGGAGATGCAGTTCTTCGTGAAGCCGGGCACGGAACTCGATTGGTTCAAGGCTTGGAAAGAGACCCGCCTGAAATGGCACAAGGCACTGGGCTTTGGCGACGACCACTACCGCTATCACGACCACGAGAAGCTGGCGCACTATGCCAACGCCGCTACCGACATCGAATTCCTGATGCCCTTCGGCTTCAAGGAGGTGGAAGGCATACACAGCCGCACCAACTTCGACTTGTCGCAGCATGAGAAGTTCTCCGGAAAGAACATCAAGTACTTCGACCCCGAAACCAACGAAAGCTACACGCCGTATGTCATCGAGACCTCCATCGGTGTGGACCGCATGTTCCTCAGCATCATGTCGGCTTCCTACTGCGAAGAGAAGCTGGAGAATGGTGAGAGCCGCGTAGTGCTGAAGCTGCCCGCCGCCTTGGCTCCGGTGAAACTCGCCGTGATGCCGCTGGTGAAGAAAGACGGCCTGCCCGAGAAGGCACGCGAGATAATCGACGCCCTGAAGTTCCACTTCCACTGCCAGTATGACGAGAAAGACAGTATCGGCAAGCGCTACCGTCGCCAGGATGCCATCGGTACTCCCTACTGCGTGACCGTGGATCATCAGACCCTGGAGGACAACTGCGTGACGTTGCGCAACCGCGACACCATGCAACAAGAGCGTGTCGCCATCTCCGAACTGAACAACATCATTGCCGACCGCGTGAGCATCACATCGTTGCTCAAGACGCTGTAAGGAGCCTCTCCCCCTGCCCCCTCCCCCGTAGGGAGGGGAGCGGATAACATCTGAATAGTAAAAAGTAAATCGTAAAATAGTAAATGAAGAAGTTTCTTTTGTTGTTGCCTTTCCTGTTTTTTCTGGCAGGCGTATGGGTGTCCTGCGAAGAAGTGGAAGAGGCAGGCAAGTATGATAACTGGCGGGAGCGCAACGAGGCGTTTGCCGATTCCATCAAGCGGCTGACAGGCGAGAACTACGTGGCTACGGCCGATCAGGCTGATGCGATGGAGGTGGGAAAACTATATGCCATACAGACCACTGCCGGTACCACCGAAGGCATGCAATACGTATATTGTAAGAAGCTGGTGAAGAATGAAACAGGGGAACGTCCCTTATATACAGGTTATCATTCTGTGGTCAGCACCTTCTATTACGGAACGTTGATTACCGGTGACAGCTTCGATGGGAATTTCGAGGGATATGGTGCCCTTGACCAGGATATCCCGTGGAACGACACGATGAAAGAACCGACCGCCTTCGATTCTCCCCTCTCTTTCTCTGTTTCCGGTGTCCTTGACGGATGGACGGCGGCTCTGCAATATATGCGGACCGGTGAGCGCTGGATGCTCTACATCCCTTGGCAGAGTGCATACGGCGAAAGCGGGCAGAATGACATCCGCGGCTATTCTGCGCTGACGTTCGACCTGGTGCTGGATAGCATTGTGGAATAAAAAAACAGACGGACGAAGAATCTCTTCCTTGAGTGTATGCACGGGGGAAGAGATTCTTCGCTTTTTATTTTCTTCTTCGTTTTTTCTCTTTTCACCCTGTATTTTGTGAAACTTTATCTATAAGCTATGTGCCGACAGCCAGCCCTTCGGGGAAATACCAACCTCATACCGGAGACGGAAGGCATCAAGTACACCGGCTCCAAACTGAAGATTCTGCCGCATATTCTGGAGATGACATCCCGGTTGGATGTCCGCTCTGCCCTCGATGCGTTCAGCGGGACGACGCGTGTGGCGCAGGCCTTCGTGCAGATGGGCTATGACACGACGGCGAACGATGTGGCCGTGTGGTCGCAGGTGTTTGCCACATGCTACCTGTTGTCCGACAAGCCGGACAGCTACTATCTGCCTCTCGTCGAGGAGCTGAATGCCTTGCCGGGCTACAGGGGATGGTTCTCCGAAAACTATGGCGGCGAGGACGAGGCGGGAAAGAGGCCTTTCCGCCTGAAGAATACGATGCGCCTGGATGCCATCAGGGATAAAATCGAGGAATACAATCTTGCTTGGGAGGATAAATGCGTGTTGCTCACCAGCCTGATACATGCCCTGGATGCTGTGGACAATACACTCGGGCACTATGCCGCCTATCTTTCGGGGTGGTCGTTGCGCTCCAATAACGACATCTGCCTGAAACTTCCGAAGAGGCATCCGCTGCGCGGCAACAACAAAGTGCTGAAAGGCGATGTCTTTGAGGCCGTCCGTGAATACCATGACTTGGTTTATCTGGATCCGCCCTACGGCTCCAACAACGAAAAGATGCCGCCAAGCAGAGTCCGCTATGCGGCATACTACCATATCTGGAAATCGGTGATACTTAATGACAAACCCCTTCTGTTCGGCAAGGCAAACAGGCGGGAAGATAGCCGTGATGCAGCCTCGCCGTCCGTGTTCGAGGAGTATAGGCGCAACGGCGAAGGCAATTTCATAGCCATGCAGGCCATCAAGGAACTCATCGAACAGACAAATGCCCGCTATATACTCCTCTCTTATGGCTCTGGCGGGCGGGCGACCAAAGAAGAACTGAACGACATCCTGCATTCGAACGGCACTGTCATTGCGGCAAGGGAAATCGATTACAAGAAGAACGTCATGAGCAACATGCGGTGGACCAACGAATGGATAAACTCCGATGGAAGATACATCGAATACCTTTTTTTATTGGAAAAATGAGGCTGTTCGGGGAGTTCTGATGGAGAAAAAAGCTCATTTTTTGTAAAGAATAATCGGATATATATGCGGCAAAAAATGAAATGTGTCAAAACGAAAAGGAACCAACATAATGATAGATTTTAGGCACGGATTACACGGATTTACACGGTTTTCTTCTTTATTAATCCGTGAAATCCGTGTAATCCGTGCCTAAAAGAAAGTGAAATGCATGTTTTGACACATCTACGTTTTTCGCTGCATGCTATAGCTTCTTTTTGAGTGCCTTCACCCAAATCCGA
>NZ_JAICZW010000098.1 GCF_029057325.1 Bacteroides sp.
GAGAAGACACGTGCCTCCGAATCGCGTGAAGTCTATCTGAAATCGGATCGTCTCTGCCACTACTTCGGCGACGAGAAGGGAAAAAACTTCCGCAACATCGCCCAAAGCTTTGTGCTGAAAGAATTGCTGAACGGTGCCAACTCCTACCTGCGCCGCCTCACCAATCGTTATGAACTGGAGTGCCAGCCAGGGTCGCTGACGATTCTGCTGCGCGACTTCTACCAAGGAGGTGCCGCCCGCCCCGCCTGTACCTTATCGGGCGGAGAAGGTTTCCTTGTCTCCCTCTCACTGGCGTTAGGACTCTCTTCCCTCAGCAGACAAAGCCTGTCGGTAGATACGCTGTTCATCGACGAAGGCTTCGGCACCTTGAGCGACGACTACCTGAATACCGTCATGGATGCGTTGGAAAAGCTGCATCAGATGGGTGGTAAAAAAGTAGGAATCATCAGCCACGTGGAAGGATTAAAAGAGAGAATCAAAACGCAGATACAAGTGGAAAGAGTGGATCATTCGAGAAGCGAAATCAAGACGGTGAACACCTTGTAAATGACAAATTAGGCATTACCGCATCTTTTTTTAGCACAGAGAAGCACAACGTCATTGTATAATTCCGTACTTTTGCGTAGCTAATAAACAAAGAAAGCAATGAAGAAATTTATGAAAGGAGTCCGGTTTACTCCTAAAAACTATTCCGATGAAGTAGAAGCCAAGATTCAGCATTATAAGAAAGAGGGTTACAAACTGCCCATGCGAAACCTGTTGCGCACCGAAGAGCAGCTGGCGGGTATCCGCGAAAGCGCCAAAATCAACACGGCATTGCTGGACTACATCTCCGCCAACATACACGAAGGCATGTCCACTGCCGAGATAGACCATCTGGTCTATTGCTTCACGACCGACCACGATGCCATCCCCGCCCCCTTCCTCTACGAAGGCTTCCCCAAAAGCGTATGCGTCAGCATCAACGACGTAGTGTGCCACGGCATCCCCAGCACGAAGGAGTTTTTGCGTAGCGGCGACATCGTGAACGTGGACGTATCTACCATCTACAAAGGCTACTTCTCCGATGCCTCGCGCATGTTCATGATTGGAGAGGTCAGCCCCGAAATGCAGAGGCTGGTACAGGTCGCCAAAGAGTGCCGCGACATCGGCGTGCAAGCCGCACAGCCGTGGGCACGATTGGGTGATGTAGGTGCCGCCATCCAAGAGCACGCCAAGAAGAACGGCTACAGCGTGGTACGCGACCTTTGCGGACACGGCGTAGGCATCAAGTTTCACGAAGAGCCCGATGTAGAGCACTTCGGCAAGCGGGGCACCGGCATGCTGATAGTGCCGGGCATGACGTTCACCATCGAACCGATGATAAATATGGGAACCTACGAAGTATTTATCGACGAAGCCGACGGATGGACCGTCTGCACAGACGACGGTCTGCCCTCCGCCCAATGGGAAAGCATGCTATTAATCACGGAAACAGGAAACGAAGTACTAACGGAATAAGAGACGAACACAGAGACACAGAGGCACAGAGTTTTATTTTTATCTCTATTATCTTTAATAAAGCTCTGTGCCTTAAAAATTCTGGAACTGTTAGAAACTTATAAAATTATTTTTATCTCTATTATCTTTAATAAAGCTCTGTGCCTCCGTGTCTCTGTGTTTTATAAATATTATGGAAATACTACTACTCATTATAGGGATAATCATCGGCACTGCCATCGGCTACCTGGCCGCCGACCGCAAGTCCGCCTCCTTGAAAGCTGAAATCAGCGGAGCAAAGAAAGAAGTAGAACTCTTGAAACAGCAAAAAGAAGAAGCCGAAGCCCTACATAAACGCATGAGCATCGAGTTTGAAAACCTCTCCAACCGCATCTTCCGAAGCAAGGCGGAGGATTTCACCAAACTGAACGCCGAACATCTGAACAACCTGCTCCGTCCGTTGGGCGACAACCTGAAGGAGTTCCGCCAGAAGGTGGAACAGGTCTATAGCACGGAAGCCAAAGAGCGCTTCTCGTTGGGCGAGCGCATCAAAGAGCTGGTGGAGCTGAACAACCGCCTCAGCGAAGATGCCAACAACCTGACCCGCGCCCTGAAAGGAGACTCGAAAATGCAAGGCAATTGGGGCGAAATGATTCTGGAACGTCTGTTGCAAGCCTCCGGACTGATAGAGGGAGAACACTATACCCGCCAGGAATTCCTGAAAGACGAGCGCGGCGAAACCCTTGTCAACGAAGAGAGCGGGCAAAAGATGCAACCCGACATCCTCATCAAATACCCCGACGAACGAGAGATGATTATCGACTCCAAAGTATCGCTGACCGCCTACTCCGCCTACACCTCCGCCGAAAGCAAGGAGGAGCAGGCACGTTTGCTGAAGGCGCACCTGCAGTCCATCCGCGCCCATATCGACGAACTCAGCCGGAAGGATTATTCGCACTACAACATCAAGTCGCCCGACTTCGTCATGATGTTCATCCCCACCGAAGGTGCCTATCTGCTTGCCATACAGAGCGACGCCACCCTTTGGGAATACGCCTACAACAAAAAGGTGGTGTTGATGAGCCCCACCAACCTTATCAGTGCCCTGCGCCTTTCCCTCGACCTCTGGAAGAAAGAGAATCAGGTAAAGAACGTGCAGGCCATCATCAAACGCGGCACCGCCCTCTACGAGAAGATAGTCGGATTCACCGACACCTTCCTCACCATTGGCGACAAACTGACCGCCCTGCAACGAGATTATGACAAAGCCTTCAACCAATTGTCGGAAGGAAACGGCAGCGTAGTGCGCCAAGCGGAACTGCTGAAAGGCATGAGCCTCACACCCAAGAAACGGATTTCGGCAAGGCTGCTGCCTAAAGAGGAGGTGGAGGAAGAGAGGGAGAATGAAAAAGAGGAATAGCTACAAGTTACACAAATACTCTACCATGCGGAAGATAATTTTTTACTGCTGTCCGGTAAAACATTGATTCCCCCTTCCGAAGAAACATAAAACAGCGCAAAAGTACTACAACCAATTATTCTTTTTGTAGTTCTTTTGCGCTGTTCTATTATATGAAAGAGAACCCAATCCCCCTAATAGTTCGTGAATGTAAAATTCGTCTCATTTGAACTTGCAAACGTCCGCCATACGCCGGTTGTCCTCTCAAAAACTTCTATATGGAATTTCAGATAACTTGTTCCTGCACCACAATGCAGTTCGGAATAAGGCATGAATAGTACATAATCATTAAATGTGCAATTCTGATAGTTAGGAGTAAAACTTCCGTTTACAGAAACTTGACCATTCGGAGCACGATATAACCCATTGTAATCAGTTAAGCTGCTCCCGTTTTGAAACGCAAAATAAGCTTGGATATTTCCTGTTTTGTGGAGCATATTGTTCACAGAAAATTTGATATGTATTTTCATACCCTTCATCATCTGAATCCCAATGTATTGTACGACATTATGCTCCACCCAAACTTGTTCTATCGTTCCTGATACCGTATTTGTATTGGCCTGTTGCGTCACGTCTATTCGAACTGTTTTATCTCCGGATTTCACTCTCAACCAGTCAGAACGTGAAGAAGACGATGTGTTGGCAGAACATTGTATCGTAAATGACGTGCTGCTTTTATTTGTAAGAGTACACCATCCTGGCAAATGCTCTACCTCGTAAGCACTGCCATCTGTCCTCACATAATACGTTGCACTTCCTCCATTATTGGAGAATGAAGTGGAAACGGCAGTCTGATTGTTGACTGTCAGATAACCCGTTTCACCATATTTGCGTTCCAAAGAGAAAGTTTTAACATATACGGATTTACCGTCTTTGAATATCTCGTATTTATAATTACCTGGTTTATAATTTCCTTTAGAATTCCATCCCCAGTTATGGGTATAGTTTCTGTCCGTACCGGCCAATAGTTTTAGAATCCAAGTGTATCCTTGTGGAGATTCATCGTTCTTGAATACCTTTTCGGAATTGGAAAGCCGATAGGTAAGTGTAACCTCTTTGGATGAAGAATAATTTACCCGAAACTGAATGCGGGCTATGTCGGAAGCGTACATGGAGGAGCTGCCGATTACAGCATCCTTGTCATCAAGTCCTCTCAGTTCCACATCATTAATACAAAAAGTATCAGCAACATAAGCCCCTTTTATCCATTGCGGAGTTTGCTCATATCCACTTTCCATGGCTATATGTTCCGTATTGGCTATTGTTTTTGAGAAAACAGAAGTCCAGGTAGCCGTACCTGCGTAACTTACCTCCACCACTTCATTCAATGCTTCACGAAAACCGCAAGTAAACATTCCAGGACTACCTTCCGCCGAATAAGACTTCTGCCCTTTAATACTACTCGACACCATATAATCACCCGATGCATTAAACAACTCGCTGAAATGCCGGGCACTGAATACATGGGAAGGGAAAGATGTTATCATATTATCAGCAATGCCGTTTACATGATGTATTGCGTTGCAAGCCTCTGCAATACACAGCAATAGACGATGAGGCCGCTTTTGGAGAGCATTATATACATCTAAAAGGTCTTTGCTCCTTTGCGCAATAGGTGTACCACTGACTCCCAATGTCAGAGTCGGATAGTCATTATATCCACGGTTATAGCCATGTCCGGCATAATAGAATATTATTACGTCATTGGATGTTGTATTCAGGCTGGACAATGCGCTATTCAAGCTGGCAACAGAAAAACGACTGCCATAGAAATACTTCTCGGCAACTTGCAAACCTGTATAACGTCTCAGATTCGGAACGAATGTATTACTAATATATTTGCGTGTTTGGGCACATGAAGTACCAATAGATTGGTCGTTATCATCTGTAAAGACCAACAGATGCACGGTCTTGGCAGACACCAAACCGGAAAACAGGCACACTAATGACAATAATAATATTCTATTTTTCATGTTTTTAAATCAAAACATATATGATATACCGACAGAAAGATTCTTGTTCATTTTTACTTTAGCCTCACCTTCTTCTGCCATATTGATTAATCCTTTCGACAAAGTGGCATGTATTTGCAGACCATGGATGTGGATACCACCGCCATATTCCAGCGATGTATTGAAGCGTTTCCATGCCCAACTTTGGGCGTAAACATCATCAAATGTATTGTCTTCGTATCCGGGAATATCGGTAAACTTAATAGAACCACCCAATCCGTAATCGAATCCTACTCCACCGAAAAAGAATATCTTGAATTTCTCACTGAAGTGAAGCCTGTATTCCAAGTGTGCCGGCAGGTAAAGATTATGTTCTTGCAATTTGCCATTACAAGAAAGCGGATTGTCATATTCGTCCATTATTGAAGCATTTTGTGTTTTCGAGAAATAATACTCATAGTACAAACCTGTATTCAACGCAAACCCATATTTGAATTGTGGTTCAACCCGTATTCCTACTTGTACACCGTTTAGATGATTCTTATCTTCCCAATAGCCCATTTTTTCGACTCTTCCATCTTGACTGACAGCCCATTGTTTTGTCACATATCCCAAAGCAATACCGATAATTTTAGGCTCTTCGGGAGAGTTCCATGCCCTTTTGTACCTTTTATAAGGCGTATATGTCGTAGAAGTTGGTTTGGACGTGGTGGGAGTAGTTGTAGTAGTAGCAGGAGGCGTAGTAGTTTGAGACTGATAAATTGTAGAACCTCCTGCAACATAACTTCCTTGCAACCATTGCGGATTTTGGGTGATTTTAAGCTGGGCGGCTCTTTGAACCGTTTTTTGAGAAATCAAGCGGAACAAATTAGACCAACTGACCGTAGTCTGATTGTTACCGGTCACAATTTCGGTCATAGCATCTGCAAATGAACGGGAAAACAGCCCCATGCTACCTGCCTGAGAATAGGATGCTTGCCCTTTCTTACTGGAGCTTATCATATAGTCGCCAGCGGCAGCAAACAGGTTTCTGAACTTAACACCATCATCCTCGAACGGAGAATTGTCCGATATGCTTGTGCCTGTCGCCTGTTTATTACACGCCTCTGCCATAACAACAAGCAAACGGTGACTTTTGGCTCTGAGCGTATTGTATATGTCTAATAACTCTTTTTTTCTAAGACTAAGGTCTTCTCCATCCCTGCCAAGTGTCAGTGTAGGATAATCATTGCTTCCATTGTTGAAACCATGTCCTGTATAATAAAACAGAATAACATCGTTGGTGGAAGTGTTCAACGAAGATAAGGCGGCATTTAGTTTACTTCTGGTAAAATTGCCATTTCCTTCATAGATATACGAACGCACATCTTTGTCATCCAAGTACCGATGCAGTTTCACCAAAAGGTTCGTTTGCAAGTATTTTAGAGTCTGATTACATGAATTGCCAATGCTCGCATCCTCCGTATCGGCAAAGACAATGAAATGTACGGTTCCGCCGCCTATGTCAGCGTAAGTTATGTTGCATACCAACAACATTAAAAAAAATATACTAATTGTTCGTTTCATAATAGTGTGTTTTTAATCATCAAATGGATCTGCACTCTGTTCTATGCTATACTGCGGTTCATGTTTCCCTGCGGAAAAACGTATTGTCAATTTGGAAGCGTCTTGCAGTACTTTCTCCCAAGTTGGGTTAGCCACATCGTTGGATGTATTTTCTTTCACGGCTTGTCGAAAGGCGTTTCCGAAGAATGCACCGTATGTGAGGTGGCTGTAGGAGAATTGCCCGGGTTTAGCAGCGGTCACAATTACTTTCTTCTTTCCCTTAAAGCCTATGAACAGTCGCGCCACGTTGTTATCATCCGTTGGATTATAGGACCGGACCGGTTTGTATCCGTTATTCAGATATCCGTTACAGCAATCTGTAATGAAAAGTATCAGTTTAGCATTTCCGCATTGCTTATTGAGCCGGGCAAGTATATGCGAAGACCAATAAGGCTGGTCGAGCAAGTCGAGCGTGGGCCATTTGTCGTTTTTCAGATTAGCGCCATGCCCGCTGTAATAGAACACAACCACATCATTGCCGCCGATGTGCAAATTATCTATTTCCCGGTCAATGTAGCCTGTAGTAAACTCTGACCCCGAGTGGGAGCGCAAGTTGTGAGCATACCCCAAGCATTGTGCCACATTGGTAAAGAACTGCTTCATGTTCCGGCTATCAGCAGTCCGATCCACTTCTCGTCCGGCTTCCTTTTCATTTACAAAAATCAACGTATGCATCGTTTGTGCCATCATGCACATAGAAATGCCAGCAAAGAAGATACTCAGTATTGTCTTTTTCATTTTACTATTTATTTTATTGTTCGCAAGTATTTGTCTTTCGGGAATATCTGTCTGGCTATTTGAATGATTCGGGACTGGACGATACTGCAATCATTGCGGAATATCCACTTCCCGTTCATTCTCATCTCACATTCACTACAATAGAAAGAGAACAGGATATCGAGAGTTCTCCCTTTGTCGTGGAGTTGGAAAGCGATGTCCGGTAAGAAAGTACAATTCTTCACAAAGTCAAACTTCTCAAAACTTTCTTCATCGGTAATGGCTTGTCGGAATTGTTTCATCCATTCGGCATTATCCAACTTTTGCTTTTGCAATATCACGTATTTATCCAACTTTTCAGAATTCTGATCGCTTTGGCTCAAAGGATCTATAATATAACAGGTCATTTCTTTTGCTTCGGTTATCATTTGCAGAATGGTACTATTCAGTTTCACATACTTGTCTCCTTCGGAACTATTTGCTACGCCATCCCTGCTTGCCATCGGTGACAGGGTGTTCTTCTGGATAAGTTCGCTTTCTGCATTATTAGATTGTACTTCTCTAAAAATAGGATTCAGAATCGAAGACAATTGGCTATTAATGGAATCCGTATCTATCAGATACTGCTTTTTCTTGTGATAAAATGTACATAAATCCGCATGCAAGTCCAGCAAAAGTATAGCAGAATCTTTGGACGAACAGAACTTGAAGCCAACATCAGGAATGAACGTACTAAACTTTTTGACTTTCACCAAAGATGGACGAGAGAAAAACGAATCGACCAGCGCCTGCAAATCTACCACACTTTCTTTTTTCAGAGGCAAAGAAGCACCTTTCACTGCGAAACCACATAATGTTTCGGTTGAATCGCCTGCCTCGTTCATGGCATCTATCCGGTATGCAATAACTGAGTCGGTTGCACGAAGGGTTTTCTGCACTTTTTTAGGAAGCCTCTGCGCTTTAGAAGAGGTTGAAGAACGAAATGTGTCACATTGAATAAATACCAACAACAATACCGCACTTACTGAAACAAGAACAAATATATGTTTCATGGTTCATATGTTTGTTGCCTATTGACCTCCCAATGTCGGCATTAAAAATTTTGTTGACGTAACTATACAAAAAAAGCGTGGAGATCCGTACATATTACTCGTCCACGCATTGAGGCTCTCGCATGCCCATTGTAATCGAACGAGCAACTGAGAAACCCACGCTGATGAGTTTATATATTCTCCCCCCTATACCATCATTATACACCTATAATAATAAGTGTATAAAATAGCTGAGGGAAGTCTATAAAACACCCCATGAGCATCTACTGTTGCTATGTTCATGATTACAATGCGAATTTGCGAGATTCCAATGCGTTGAACAAAGCGCTTGTAAACGCTTCCTAAAATATAGTGATTCTCTTTTCTACTTGCATCGGGCGAATTTTACAATATTACATTATAGTATCCGTTTCATACAAGTTGTTTCTAATTTCCTCGGCCTTAAATCAGGAAGGAAAATTTCCACTCTCGCATGAGTGGAAAGAGACATAGAGAATCGACCGCAAAAATAATAAATAATCTGATTCCTTGAAGGCTATCCGAATGTTTTTTCAATAATAATTTTATGGCTTTATAAGGTAATAATCTATGCTACCCTATTTTTTCAGCAGATAGCAATAAAAAAGAAGCCGCAGCATCCGTTTTCAGGACACTGCGGCTTTTCTATAATCAAAAACCAAATCAGAGAAATTACATCATTCCGCCCATGCCTCCCATTCCGGGAGCGCCCATCGGCATTTCGGGCTTATCTTCTTTCTTCTCAACAATCACGCATTCGGTAGTCAGGAACATGCCGGCGATGGAAGCGGCGTTCTCAAGTGCTACACGAGTTACCTTAGCGGGGTCAACCACACCGGCTGCGTGCAGGTTTTCATAAACATCGGTACGTGCATTGTAACCGAAGTCGGCCTTGCCTTCGCGCACTTTCTGTACAACAACGGCGCCTTCCTTGCCTGCATTGGCGCAGATTTGGCGCAACGGCTCTTCGATGGCACGCTTGATGATATGGATACCGGTTGTCTCGTCGGCATTGTCACCTTCAAAGTTTTCCAAAGCTTCCAGCGCACGGATGTAAGTCACGCCACCACCCGGCACGATACCTTCTTCGATGGCCGCACGAGTCGCACGGAGTGCATCGTCCACACGGTCTTTCTTCTCCTTCATCTCAACTTCAGAAGCAGCGCCTACATAGAGAACAGCCACGCCACCGGACAACTTAGCCAGACGTTCCTGCAATTTTTCCTTATCATAGTCGGACTTAGTAGAGGCAATCTGAGCCTTGATTTGCTCGCAACGCTCCTTGATGTTTTCCTTGTTACCGGCACCGTTTACGATAGTCGTATTGTCTTTGGAAACCGTCACCTTGTCGGCAGTACCCAACATTTCGATGGTAGCCTGTTCCAACTTCAGACCCTTCTCTTCGCTGATGACAACACCGCCGGTCAGCACGGCGATATCTTCCAGCATCTCTTTACGACGGTCGCCGAAGCCCGGAGCCTTCACGGCACAAATCTTCAACTGAGAACGCAGACGGTTGACAACCAGTGTAGTCAGCGCTTCGCTATCCACGTCTTCGGCAATCACCAACAACGGACGGCCGGTCTGTACGGCGGGTTCAAGAATAGGCAAGAAATCTTTCAGGTTGGAGATCTTCTTGTCGTAAATCAAAACGTAAGGATTCTCCATCTCGCACTCCATCTTCTCCGTATTGGTCACGAAGTAAGCGGACAGATAACCACGGTCGAACTGCATACCTTCTACTACACCGATGGTAGTCTCAGTGCCCTTCGCCTCTTCGATGGTGATGACACCGTCTTTAGAAACCTTGCGCATGGCATCTGCAATCAGCTTACCGATAACCGGGTCGTTGTTGGCAGAAACCGAAGCCACCTGCTCAATCTTATCATAGTTGTCGCCTACGGTTTCGGCCTGATTCTTGATGGATTCCACCACCTTGGCCACCGCCTTGTCGATACCGCGCTTGATGTCCATCGGACTTGCGCCGGCAGTCACGTTCTTCAAGCCTTCAGCTACGATAGCCTGAGCCAGAACGGTAGCGGTTGTAGTACCGTCGCCCGCATCGTCACCAGTCTTGGAAGCGACTTCCTTTACCAACTGTGCGCCGGTATTCTGATAAGCGTCGGCAAGTTCCACTTCTTTGGCCACCGTCACACCGTCTTTCGTGATGTGGGGAGCACCAAACTTCTTCTCGATGATTACGTTGCGGCCTTTAGGACCAAGCGTTACTTTTACTGCATTTGCCAATGTGTCGATACCCTTCTTCAGTTGATCGCGGGCATCAATATTGAATAAAATTTCTTTTGCCATGATATGATGAACAAATTAAAAATTAAGAATTAAGAATTAAAAAATAATTTATGCCAGCACGGCGAGTACATCGCTTTGACGCATGATGAGGTATTTGGTTCCTTCAATTTCCAGTTCGGTACCGGCATACTTGCCATACAGCACTGTGTCACCTACCTTCAACACCATCTCTTCGTCTTTCGTTCCGTTGCCTACCGCAATCACTTCTCCTTTCAAGGGTTTCTCTTTTGCCGTATCAGGAATGATAATACCGCCAATAGTCTTTTCTTCTGCAGGTGCAGGGAGTATCAGTACTCTGTCTGCCAATGGTTTAATGTTCATAGTTCTTTCGTTTTATATGTTATACATTATTTATTATAATAGCAGTGCTGCTTTGCGCAGGCGATAAATCTCTTACGAAAACCGTGCCAAACGGTCAGGCTGTTCGTTTGGCAGATAAAACCTGACAAATAAAAGAAGAAACTGACAAAATGACAACCCCGGCTCCTTTGATTCCGCACCCGCCGGCATGCCATCGGGCAGACTCCCTTCCCCAAAACGGTTTAGTCAGCCTGAAAGGCAACATAAGAAAGGCCATAAAGTGCACTATCGCCCTTTATAAACTTCATCTCAGCACGCGAGATGCACATCTCAACGGCGGAGATATACATCTCAGGGCGCGAGATGTATATCTCGCGCCCTGAGATGGAGTTTTCATACAATGTAGAATTGTTTTTCCGGAAGAGAAAGGATATTTTATAAGCAGTCTGTATCTGCCCCATCACCGGTATCTTTCACCCGCACCATCCGCAACCGCCGGACGGCCTACAGATAATCTTCCAGCCGATACCGCCCTTTCTTCTGTGTAGCTCTTTTATATTGTATCACCTCTTGAGGACAGGCATGGAGGCATGCCATACAATGGATACAGGCTTTTCCCCACACCGGACGGCCTTTGACCAGCCGGATGTTCGCCATCGGACAGGAATCGACGCATTTACCGCATGAGACGCAGCCCTTGTCCACATGAAAGCCTCTGGAACTGATGATGAAACGGGTAAACAAGGGATTCAAGATGTGCGACTTCAACCAGATATGATCGCCCTCATGCACATGCCACTCCACCAAGTTGGCAAGAACGTTCTTGACTATTATAGCAATCGTACGCCGCGCATTCTCCAGCTTCTCACGACACAAGGCATCGCCGTCCAGGTCGAACATCGGCACATACGTGTTGGGCATGATCACAGACCAGCCGGAATCCACGGGGAAGTATTTGAAAAACAGTTCCATCCCATCACCTACATCATCGCCACAGGTACACACGGCATAACGGTAGGGACCATACGGCAAAGGACACCGTGACAGAAAATCAGTCAAAACACGGGGAGCACGCCAGGAATGTATCGGGAAAACAAGCCCCAACCTGCGTTCATCGGCCAATCCTTGCGGCAGCACGCCCTTCCTGATGTATTCGGCAAAATCAACGGCAGTGTCGTTCGTGGCTTCCGCCAGCTGTTCTGCCACCCAACGTGAGTTTCCAGTCCCGGTTAAATATAATATCATACGTTCCAGAAGATTTTTGTAGAATGAATCAACGAACTGCCCATGTAGAGCAGAAATAACAATGCGATGACAATCATCAGGAAACTGATGAAAGCGTTCAGCTTTTTTTGTTTCAGGTCAATAGAAATCATAAGAGCCTCCTTCTTTTTAGATTCGCCCTAAATATATGAAAAAAGGAGCAATCGCTTGCTCCTTTTTAAATCTATTTCAGCTTTTATTACTTCAATTCGCCAATCAGCTCTTGCGGAGAGACCAATTTCTGTGCGCCGGTCTCCATGTTCTTCAAGGTGACTTTGCCTTCATTCATCTCGTTCTCGCCCACCAAGGCTACGAAGGGGATGGCTTTGGAGTTGGCATAACCCATCTGCTTCTTCATCTTGCTGGCATCGGGGAAGATTTCGGCACGGATGCCCGCCGCACGCACCTGGGCAAGCACGTTCATGGAGAAGGCCGCCTCTTTCTCGCCGAAGTTGATGAAAAGCAGCTGCGTGCCGTTCACCGCTTCCTTCGGATAAAGGTCAAGCTGGTTCAGCACATCGAAGATGCGGTCGGCACCGAACGAGATGCCTACGCCGCTGACACCGGACATTCCGAACACGCCCGTCAGGTTGTCATAACGGCCGCCGCCAGTGATGCTGCCAATCTGCACATCCAGCGCCTTCACCTCGAAGATGGCTCCGGTGTAGTAGTTCAAGCCGCGTGCCAGTGTCAGGTCAAGTTCTATTTCGTTTTTCAGGCCGAGGTTCTTCAAGGTGGAAAGGATGAATTCGCTCTCCTCCACTCCCTTCAAGCCGGTCTCGCTGGCGGCAAGGACTTCCTTCAACGTGGCAAGTTTCTCTTCGTTGCTGCCGCTCAGCAGGATGATGGGTTGCAGTTTGGCAATGGCCTCCTCGCCGATGCCCTTCTCTCGCAGTTCGGCGTTCACGTTGTCCAGACCTATCTTGTCCAGCTTGTCGATGGCTACGGTGATGTCCACAATCTTCTCCGCCTCGCCGATGATTTCGGCAATGCCGCTCAATATCTTGCGGTTGTTAATCTTGATGCTGACACGGATGCCGAAGCGGGTGAACACCGTATCGACAATCTGCATCAGTTCCACTTCGTTTAGCAGGGAGTCGCTGCCCACCACATCGGCGTCGCACTGGTAGAACTCGCGATAACGTCCCTTCTGCGGACGGTCGGCACGCCACACGGGCTGTATCTGATAACGCTTGAAGGGGAAAGTGATTTCGTCGCGGTGCATCACCACGTAACGGGCAAACGGCACGGTGAGGTCGTAGCGCAAGCCTTTCTCGCAGAACTTGCAGGCAAGCTTGGCGGCATTGCGGCTCAGCAACTCTTCATCCGTCAGTCCGGAGAAGTAGTCGCCGGAGTTCTGTATCTTGAACAACAGTTTGTCGCCCTCTTCGCCATACTTTCCCATCAGGGTGGAGAGCGTCTCCATAGCAGGCGTTTCTATCTGCTGGAAGCCATAGAGGTGATACACTTCACGAATCGTGTTGAATATATAGTTACGCTTCGCCATTTCTACCGGCGAAAAGTCACGGGTTCCTTTCGGAATACTAGGTTTTGCTGCCATACGTATTTCAATTGCTTAAATAATAGGGCGGCAAAGTTACGGCATTTTATTGAGGAAGGAAAAAGAAAATTTAGGAAATTCAAACACAGCTGCAACTTTCTTACTTAAATTCCCGGACAATCATATCGGACCAAAAGCGGCTCGTATGTCTCCGACTCCGTGATGCCGTAAAGGGTACGGTCATCTTCCGTCACGGCGATGTTGACAACGAAAGGAGTCAAATGCAACTTATGGCACAAGCGCCCTTCCCAGTCGAATACAAGCACCTCTTCGCTGAAGCTTATCCCCTTCCCTGGGCCTTTGAACTTCTCAGGCATTTCTTCCCGACCGATGGCACGTAAATCGCCTTTCGTTTCCCGTTTCAGGAGTAGGTAGATGTATCGGGCTGTCACGGCAACCTTGAATCCACACATTTGACGGTCCGGTGCCCCTTCTGGGCTGATGCCGTCCGCTCCCGGACGGTACGACGGATATTGGTCGAGCAGGAGCTTGCGGTTGACAATCCGGTTGCCTTCCAACTCAAAGATTTCGGCATACAACCCTTCGTCGCATCCATAGATGAATCGGTTTCTCTGAGGATGCTTCTTCATGCGCGCCGAAGAGTTGTAAATCCACTGCTTGGTCATCAGGGGGCCATCGAAACCGTCATCGGGCAAGAATCCCTCTATGTCCGTCAGTTGCCCGGTGGGCAGGTGCAGAAGCTTGAACCATTCCGGTTTCGTATTCTTCGGGCTGGGGATGACACAAGCGGTGAGCAAAGTACTATCGTTGATGAATTCTGCCTTCATCAGCCACAAGGCGTTGTTCTGCCTGAAGGCATGAACGGGTCGCACGGCATCGGTATCGAGGTTGATGAGTTGTGCCCCCATGTCGTTGCTGCTATAAAGCAACATGTCTCGCGTAGGTTTGTAGTAATATACCGAATTGGCTTCTATCAGTTCATCCGGTCCTGTCCCCCGCTTGCCGTAGCGATGAGAGAGGTGGGCACTATCCCCCGTCAATTTATACACCTCGATGAAGAACGGTTCTTTGGAAGCTTCGAGGATAATCTCGTTGGAATCCGCGCTGATGACTGCATAATCGTTCTGTAACGAATCGGCAGGTATTACGGTTCCTTCGAGACGGGAAACGGGAACATCCTTAACCTTATCCTGCCGGGAACAGGACAGGGTTATAAATCCCACTAAAAGTATGACGGGGAGGCTAATGCGATTCATGTTAATTCGTTTTTTTCATATCTTTAATGATAATATGTCGCCAAATGCCATCAGATCCTTCGGTTAGGAATTTGCATTCTTCGTCTTTCTCTTCAGCACAAGGAATTTTAACAGGGCTTTCTGTATTTGCAAGCGCTTCAATGTTGGCGAATTGAAGTTCTGTTAATCGCTGCACGGTTACGCTGCGATATCCAATGTAGCTACCAAAAGTTGCGGTAACTGCCACAATTAATAAAAGATTTTTCTTCATGGTTCACGTTTTTTAAAATTAAATTATTTGATTGCGTAAATATATGCACTTTTTTTATGCACACAAGTTTTACAGGAGATTTTTTATAAAAGAGCACGGCTCTTTCATTTAGGCCTTACACTTATTGTCAGACGCGGATTGAACGGATAAAGCGGATTTTATTTTTATCAGCTAAATAAATAATACGCCCAATCCGTTAAATCCGCGTCTGAAAAATGAAAACGACTTTAAATAAAAAAACCGTGCTAAAAGAGCCGTAAAACACAGTTTCATCTGACCTGCCTACAGGAAGCCGATGTTTTTCTGAGGGAATTTTGAGTTCTATCAAACTCACTATAACGAGCATTATTCGTAACTTCATAAAAAACGCCCCAAAAGTCGGATGTCCAACTTTTGGGGCGCACTTTACCGTTTCCGGCTCACCTTCTTTTTCCTAATTGGCGATTAATTGTAGCCTTGATTCTGCTCCAACGCTGGATTGTTGTCGATGGCACCTTGAGGTATCGGATTGTAACGGTTATGTGTGGCAAACTTTCGATCTTCTATCTTCTTGTCGCTGGCCGCAGCATTCACATTGATGGTGGCACGGCGGCTCGGTATGCTTTCACTATAATCCACAGTACCCACTACACGTTCCAACACGCCGTTCAACACCGTCTCGGCAAGCATCTTCCCGCTGTCGTCTTTCCAACGCAGGATGTCGGCGCGACGCAAACCCTCACCTGCCAATTCCACGGCACGCTCGCGGCGAATCAGTTCGCGCAAGGTCTCTTTGGTAGTATAGCGTGTACGATCTACTTTCGGCATTCCCACACGCTGACGCACCTCGTCCAGCTTGTCATACACCTCGTCTGAGGGGCCGGAAATCTCATTGGATGCTTCGGCGGCGGTCAGCAGTACTTCGGCATAACGCATCACGATAGGACAGCAGTTGGACCCCCAAATACCGTTGGCATATTGCTCGTCAAGGTATTTACGCCATGAGAGGGCGGTCTTCGACGCATTGTCGGCCGACGTGGGGAAATTGGCATTGTCCTTGCCGTCCACGGTCTTGTCAAGTGTATTGATAATCTTCCCGTTCCACTCCATACCGGGATACATCACCGTCATCTCCATGCGAGGGTCACGGTTCGCGAAAGGATGTGCCGGGTCGTAGAGAGAAGACTCTTCTTTGGTCAAACCGTCCGTCATCTCATACATATCAATCAGGTTCTGTGTAGGAACGATGGAAGACCATCCGCCATCAGCGTTGTTATACATCTGCCCCAAGGTGTAGAGGTCTTTTGTCGAGTTGATGTATTGCACCGCCATAATGATTTCTTTGGAGTCCTGCCCCGCTATCTTGTAGAGGTTGCTATAATCTGGCTCCAATGAATACAATCCCAGTCTGGCGATGCCGTCCGCCATCTCCTTAGCTTTGGCATAGTCGCCATAATACAACGCGCTCCGCATACGGATACCCATCGCAAAGCCCTTGGCTATACGGCCACGCTCGGCAGGAACATCATTCAATTCACCGATAGCCGCGTCAAGCTCCGTATTGACGAAAGTCTTCACCTCTTCTTCCGATTTACGCGCCACGCGGGCGTCTTCCGCATTATTGTAGTTATCAATGATGGGCACACCACCGTACCACCAGTTCATGATGAAATAACGGTAAGCGCGAATCGTGCGCACTTGCCCTATCAGGTCCTTCTTTTCCTGCTCATTGGCAAAAGGAATATCATTGATTCTTTCCAGGAACGTATTGCAACGGCGAATCACGGCGAAGCTATAGAAACTGGCTACCGAACCGGAAGGGTTCATTGTCCCGTTGCCAATGGACTTGTAGTTTTCCCACTCAAAGTTGTTATACCCCAAATCGGACGTACAATCAAGGTAGAGGATATTTCCTCCATCCTCCCAGTCGGGAGTATCATAGTTGTTGCCGCCATAGCATCCGATGGCAAACTTCCGTGCATCGTCTTCCGTCTTCCACGTCGTGGCCGGAGATAGTGCATTCAACGGGGCTGTGTCCAGAAAGTCTGAACATGAACTCGTCATCCATGCGATGAGTCCTAAAAACAAGTATTTTGTATGCGATTTCATTGTCTTCTTCTTTTTTTAAAATCATGTACATAAAAGTTAGAATGCGATGTTGATACCGAAAGCATGGGTACGCAGCAAGGGATAAGAAGAGAGTCGCTGGCTGGTAGCTTCGGGGTCGATGTTGACCTTCATGCTATCAAACGTCAGCAGGTTCTCCACCGAATAGTAAACACGGATGTTTTCAATTCCCAGATGGCTGAGAACACTCTTCGGTAAGGTATAGCCGAGTTGCAGATTCTTCAGGCGCAGGTAGCTTACATCTTGCAACCAGAAATCCGACGCCACCTGACGGCTGCTGCTCGGAGAGTTGGTACCATAATGGATGCGAGGCATCTTCGCGTTATGGTTTTCGGGAGTCCAGGCGTCACGCCAAATGGTAGAAGGATGAGCGGCGTCGCCCGAGAAGCTACCATAAACTTCGTAACCGTCGAACATCCGCTTCACACCTGCGGCACCATTGAACATCAAAGAAAGGTCGAAGCCCTTCCATGCCGCGTTGAGATTGAATCCGTAGGTGAATTTCGGATCGGAACTGCCACAATAGTCACGGTCTGCCGAAGTCAGCTTACCGTCACCATTCACGTCCACATATCTCAAATCACCGGCTTTGAACTGCTTGCCAAACGGATTGCCGTACTTGGCTGTGTATGCATCGGCCTCTTCTTGTGAATTGAAGAACCCGTCCGCACGATACAGAAAATAGGTGTTCATGGACTCGCCCACCTTGTTGCGTTGATTGTAACCTGTACCCAAATAAGTGTCTTTATCACCACCCAAGTCAAGGATTTCATTCTTATTGTAAGCGAAGTTTCCGGCAACGCCGAACCTCACCTGCCCTATCGTCGTATTATAAGCGAGGTTAACCTCCACACCGCTGTTTCTCATGGAGCCCACGTTGTCCTTGTAGGCATCCAACGCAAACTCTCTGGGAACCGTCACGTCCATGATGATGCCCGTGGTCTTGCGGTTGTAGTAGTCAATAGAACCCGTCAACTTGTTGAACAAAGTAAAGTCGATACCGATGCCCCATGTAGAAGCCTTTTCCCATGAGATGGTTTCCAAACGGAACTTGCGTTGGTAATAACCCGAATTCAAAGCCCCGCCGAAGGGATACTTAGAGTCGAGGTCGTAGGTACTCATGGCAGGATAGAAATCGTTGGCCGAACCGCTCAATGCATCTTGGATTCATGCGGGCGGAAAAGCGCTTGCTCAGTTTCATGTCGAGGTTGGTACGTGCGTTGTACTGCTCACGGGCCGCATTCGGCAAGATACCGGTCTGGTTCAGATAACCCAAAGAAGCCATGTACTTCACGTTTTCCGCACCACCGTTCACGTTGACATTATGTCGATGTTGCACACCTGTCTTGTAAGCCAAGTCATACCAGTCCGTGTCGGGATAATTGGGGTCGTTGCCAGCCTTGAACTTCTGCAACTCCTCGTCGGTGAAGCGTTTAGCCATGCCCTCTGCCTCCAATACCTGATTGAGCAACGTGGCATATTCGTATGAACCCATACGTTCGATGGTATTCGTGGCATTTTGGAAACTGACATACCCGCTATAGGAAATCTTGGTCTTTCCCTCTTTTCCCCGTTTGGTCGTAATCAAGATAACGCCATTGGCTGCTTTTGAACCGTAGATGGCAGCTGATGCGGCATCTTTCAACACGGAGATGGATTCAATGTCATTCGGGTCAACTGAGCTCAGTGTACCTGTCTCCACTCCATCTACCAAGATGTAAGGACCGGCAGCGTTCAATGTTCCGATACCACGTACACGGATATTACCAGAGTCCTGTCCGGGGGCACCGTTGGTTCCCGTCACCGTCACGCCCGGCATCAGACCTTGCAATCCGCTCGAGATATTCTGAATAGGACGGTTTTCCAATTCTTTACTATCGACCATAGCTACTGAACCGGAAAGATTTGCTTTTTTTGCGTACCATAGCCCACTACAACCACTTCGCCCAGCACTTTGGCATCCTCTTTCAAGGTAATGGTCAAAGGAGCACCATTCCATTTCACTTCTTGCGTCTGATATCCGACGTAAGATATGATAATAATGGCACCTTTACTCACATCAGACAGCGAGAAATTACCATCGAAATCGGTAATAATTCCATTCGTCGTACCTTTCACCACCACAGAAGCCCCAATAATGGCTTCTCCACTAGCATCCTTAACCAAACCTTTGCATGTTTCATTCTGCTGCACAACCGTCTGATTATCAATTCCGGTTATAGCCGAAGCAGGAGTGTAACTTGCAAAAAGTGTGCTTAGAAACAGCATGAAAACCACGTGATTATAAAATCATAAATAATTACACAACAAAACAATTTTCTGGAAATTTCATCATCCTCCGCTCTTCTTGGCCGCGTCTTTTCAGGTCCTTTTCTGCTCCGTACTTCCTTCGGTGTTTCTTCGGACGTTCTTCGGACATTCTTCGGTCCTAGGGAGTG
>NZ_JAICZW010000099.1 GCF_029057325.1 Bacteroides sp.
CGTGTCATCGGATTTACCGACCCGAAGGCCACCAGTTCATCAAAAGGTGAGACACTGAAGGACACTATCAAAATGGTGAGCAACTATGCCGACATCATCGTGATGCGTCACTACCTTGAAGGGGCGGCACGCTATGCCAGCGAGGTTACGGACGTGCCCATCGTCAACGCCGGAGACGGCGCCAACCAGCATCCTTCGCAAACGATGCTCGACCTCTACTCCATCTACAAGACACAGGGCACCCTGGAGAACCTGAACATCTTCATGGTGGGCGATTTGAAATACGGCCGCACCGTACACTCCCTGCTGATGGCAATGCGCCACTTCAACCCGACCTTCCATTTCATCGCGCCCAACGAACTGAAAATGCCGGAAGAGTATAAAATCTACTGTCGGGAGCACGGCATCAAATACGTAGAACACACAGACTTTACGGAAGAAATCATAGCCGATGCCGACATCCTCTACATGACCCGCGTGCAACGCGAACGCTTCACCGACCTGATGGAATACGAACGGGTGAAGAATGTCTATATCCTTCGCAACAAGATGCTGGAGCACACCCGCCCCAACCTGCGCATCCTGCATCCCCTGCCCCGTGTCAACGAAATAGCCTACGACGTGGACGACAACCCCAAAGCATATTATTTCCAGCAAGCGCAAAACGGGCTGTATGCACGCGAAGCCATCCTCTGCGATGTATTGGGTATCACGCTGGATGAAGTGAGAAAATAAGTTGACGAGGAACGAGTTGACAAGTTGACAAGGGATAAGTTGACAAGGATGAGGGCCTTGTAGCCTCGTTAACTGAAGCCTTGTCCCCTAACTCCCCCCCCTTGTCCCCTAACAAATAAAAACTACTGAAAAGATGCAGAACGAAAAGAAACAAGAATTGCAGGTTGCCGCACTGGAAAACGGCACTGTCATTGATCATATCCCTTCAGAAAAACTGTTTACCGTGGTTTCCCTACTCGGGCTGGAGCACATGAGCAACAACATCACCATCGGCTTCAACCTCAAAAGCAAAAAGCTTGGCACGAAAGGCATCATCAAGATTGCCGAAAAGTTCTTTTGCGACGATGAGATAAACCGCATTGCCGTGGTGGCTCCCAACGGGAAACTGAACATTATCCGCGATTATGAGGTAGTGGAGAAACGGGAATTGCAACTGCCCGACGAACTGCATGGCATCGTGAAGTGTGCCAATCCGAAGTGCATCACCAACAACGAACCTATGCCCACCCGCTTCCACGTAATAGACAAAGACAATTGCGTCATCAAGTGCCATTATTGCGAAAAAGAGCAAACAAGAGAAGATATCGAGATTTTATAAATGAATTGCGGAATTTCTCAGCCGCAGGCCACACGGATGACGTCGATTTTTATGCTGTCGATGAAAATAAAATCCGCGTAATCTACGGCTGAGAAACAACTGGTCAAGACATGAGCAAGGAAGATTGGAAACCCGGAACAATGATTTATCCGCTGCCTGCCGTACTGGTGAGCTGCGGAAGCAATCCTGAAGAATATAATATACTGACCGTAGCATGGACAGGAACGATTTGTACCAACCCGCCGATGTGCTATATCTCCGTGCGTCCCGAACGCCACTCCTACGACATCATCAAGCGAAACATGGAGTTCGTCATCAACCTGACCACAAAGGAGATGGCTCGTGCCACAGACTGGTGCGGCGTACGATCGGGGAAAGATTACAACAAGTTTGAAGAGATGCACCTGACACCGGGAAAATGCACCATTGTCAGCGCGCCGCTGATTGAAGAGTCACCGCTTTGCATCGAATGCCGCGTGAAGGAAATCGTAGCCCTCGGGTCGCACGATATGTTCATCGCCGATGTGGTGAACGTCCGTGCCGATACCCGCAACCTGAATCCGGAAAGCGGGAAATTGGAACTGGCGGAAACCAATCCGCTGGTCTATGTACACGGCGGATATTACGAACTGGGCGAAAAAATCGGCAAGTTCGGCTGGTCGGTAGAAAAGAAAAAAGAAAGTTCCGGAACGGCGAAGAGCGGACGATGACCGGTGTACAAAAAGTAAATGGTATAACTGAAAAGACAAAAAAAATATGGAATTGAAGCGTTTCCTTATGGGTTTGTGCATGACGAGCCTCTCCACAATGATGTGGGGACAGGAAAACTTCGCTTCAATTCCGGAAATGGTTGCAGAAGAAAATGCAAAAAAAGGGAGCGACTGCACCATCAACTTCGGTGCCAAAGTAGGATTCACCTCTTCCCTTTTCCTCATCTCCGGATTTAGCGTGAACGACGTGGCTATCGACGAGGTGCAGAACAATTATAAAATAGGCTATTTCGCTTCTGCCTTTATGCGGATTAATTTCGACCGCCACTTCCTTCAGCCCGAAGCCTCATACAACATCAACAACTGCAACATCACTTTCAACAAGCCCTTGCCCGATAGTTCGATGGGAGAAAGCATCCATCAGGAGGCATCCATCACCTCAAAGATTCACAGCATCGATTTCCCGATTCTCTACGGCTACAACTTCGTAAAGGAGGGGCCCTACAGCCTTGCCGTGTTCGGAGGCCCCAAAATCCGCTATATATGGGGTAAAAAGAGCAAGATCACGTTTGAGAACTTCGACCAGAAGAATATCTGCGAGCAGTTGCGTCCACTCAATTTAAGCTTTACGATTGGTACATCGGTCACCATCTCACGCGTCTTTTTCGATTTCCGCTACGACATCGGGCTGCACAACATCTCCAAAGACGTAACCTGCGACACCCCCGCAAGCAACCTCGAAGAGGGAGCTGTAACCAACAAGATACGCTTCCACCGCCAGGACAATGTGCTCAGTTTTTCCTTTGGAGTATTCTTCTGACAGCAAAATTCTTGCTTTTCTTACCCTATATTCATTTATTTCCCGTAAATTTGTGCGCTTAAATAAGAACTTATAGATTATCAAACTTATCGAATAAGCAGCATGAAAAGAGATGAACTTATTTTCGACATTATCGAAAAAGAACACCAACGTCAGCTCAAGGGCATTGAACTGATTGCATCAGAGAACTTTGTAAGTGACCAGGTTATGCAGGCAATGGGCTCCTGCCTCACCAACAAGTACGCCGAAGGCTATCCCGGCAAGCGTTACTATGGCGGTTGCGAGGTAGTGGATCAGAGCGAATGCATCGCCATCGAACGCCTGAAACAAATCTTCGGCGCAGAATGGGCCAACGTACAGCCGCACTCGGGCGCACAGGCCAATGCTGCCGTATTCCTTGCCGTACTGAATCCGGGCGACAAGTTCATGGGATTGAATCTGGCACATGGCGGACACCTTTCACACGGTTCGCTGGTGAACACTTCCGGTATCATCTACACACCTTGCGAATACAACCTGAACAAGGAAACAGGACGTGTGGACTATGACCAAATGGAAGAAGTGGCATTGCGCGAGAAACCGAAGATGATTATCGGCGGCGGCTCTGCTTATTCCCGCGAATGGGACTACAAGCGCATGCGCGAAATCGCAGACAAGATAGGCGCCATCCTGATGGTGGACATGGCTCACCCTGCCGGACTGATTGCCGCCGGCGAACTGGACAACCCCGTGAAGTATGCACATATCGTGACTTCTACAACTCACAAGACCCTGCGCGGTCCGCGTGGTGGTGTCATCATGATGGGCAAGGACTTCCCCAACCCGTGGGGCAAGACCACTCCGAAGGGAGAAATCAAGATGATGTCACAATTGCTCGACTCTGCCGTATTCCCCGGCACTCAGGGCGGTCCGCTGGAACATGTCATCGCAGCCAAAGCCGTTGCCTTCGGCGAAATCCTACAACCGGAATGGAAAGAGTATGCCAAGCAGGTGAAGAAGAACGCCGCCACCCTGGCACAAGCCTTGATGGACCGCGGCTTCACCATCGTATCCGGCGGTACGGACAACCACTCCATGCTGGTGGATCTTCGCGCGAAATATCCCGATTTGACCGGTAAGGTAGCCGAAAAGGCACTGGTATCTGCCGACATCACCGTGAACAAGAACATGGTGCCGTTCGACAGCCGTTCCGCCTTCCAGACTTCCGGTATCCGTTTGGGCACTCCCGCCATCACTACCCGTGGTGCCAAGGAAGACCTGATGCTGGAGATTGCGGAAATGATTGAAACCGTTCTCTCCAACGTTGACAACGAGGAAGTAATCGCACAGGTTCGTGCTCGTGTCAATGCGAAGATGAAGGAATATCCGTTGTTCGCTTATTGATAAGCAAACGGAAATTAAAGCATAAAAGGCTGCGCAAGGTTCGTCAGGAACCGCGCAGCCTTTTACTATTTTTCAGAAAAACCCTCCCGCTACTATTCCATCAACTTTCCCATCTTCTCCAGCAAGCTGCCTTTTCCATAGCCGGACCACATCTCCACAACCTTTCCTTCCGGAGACAAAAAGACATAGCGGGGAATGGCACCCGAGCTGTATTTGGCATAGATGCCGTGATTGCCTTTCAAGTCATTCAGGTTCCACCAACTGATGTCGTGGCGTTGCGAAGCAATCTCCCACCCCGTCTTGTCATCAATACTTATGCTCACCACCACCAAGCGGTCGGCATACTTTTCACTGATTTCCTTCATTTCGGGCAACGCCATGATGCAAGGACCGCAACCACGGCTCCAGAAATCTATCAATACCGCTTTCCCCGCGAAATCGGACAGGTGATGCACATTGCCCTGCAAGTCGAACAAATCGCCGTCCGCAGCCTTTTCTTGTGCGGACGTCATCTTGACGGGATAAAGATAGGCATGAATGTCCATAGCCTCCGGAGTCCGGCGTTGCTCGTCCGTAAGACGGGCGTATAACTCTTCCACCTCTTTGCGGTAAGGGAAATCTTCGGTATATCTCACTCCTACTGCCAAACTTTCCAAATTATCCATCCAAACCTCCTCTACCGGCAATTGCTTCATGCGGGCTATGATATTGGAATAGATACGATATTTTACCTCTTTTTCCACGTTCTCCAAACTATCGCGCATAGCAACCATCCTTGCTCTCACCTCTTCATTCTCCGGTTTCCGAAGATTTCGCCTCAATCGCATGGATTCCATGTGGATATCCTGCAGAAGATTCCATAAATCTCTTGAATCCTCCACAAAAAGCTGTCGCGTCTTCTGTTGCGGCATTTCACTTTCCACCTGCCAAGTATAGATATTCATATCCTCCCCCGTCAAACGAATATAACTATCCTTCTTCGCCCAAAACGGCAATCCCATGCTATACAGATTTCCATCACGAATCATCAGGTTAAACCGCTCCGTATCTATCTCCGATACGGGTACTTCAAAGCGGAAACTATCTCCCCGCAACGTATCAACGGCAATACTGCTGCCTGACTTCCCTTCCATCCGAAACAGATTCAGACAAACCCCTTGCTTCACGTTCTTTACATTGCCTTCAATGACAAAACTCCCTTGTGCCTGCGCACAGACGCTTGCCAACAGCAGCAGCACAGCGCTTATTCCCTTCTTACCATTCATATTTTCTACTTATTTTGAATAATACAAAGCAAGTATAGTAAGAATAAACGGATTACGAGAATGTCATAGCTCGTTATTATCCTTCTTTAACGGATTTCTGCTTCTGCATAACCAAATTCAGTCTTGCCTGATTAAAATTCCGCTCATCCGGAATTTGAAATGATGAACCAAATTCACCCCCGGTAGGGATGCGATCAAGACAGGTGGATAGTCTCCTCCTACTTGAACCTTGACCTGTCCACCTCTTCCCGCTCCTTCTCCTTATACCCGCCGAACTTATAGGTGAACGACACTCCGAACTCGCGGAAACAGGAGTAACGGTTCGTCACGTACTGCGTCCGGAAGCGGATGCGGGGAGAAATCTGTCCCGTCTCGAAAAGGTCGTTGCAGTAGAGGTGGAGGATGGACTTGTTACGGGCGAATCCGTAGCGCAGAGCAATGTTCACGTAGCCCGAAGCGGGCAGGTCGTAGATGCCCTGAATGGCTTTGCTGTGTACAAATCCGGTAAGGGTCAGCTTCCAATCGGGACGGGTGGAGAGCGTAAAAGTATTGTTCATCTGGACGATGCCATAACACTGCTTCCGGTCGAAAGGAATGTCCCAGAAGTCGCTGTCTTTCTCGCGGTGCCACAAGCCGATGAGGGTCAGGCGTGAGTTCAACCAGTGCTTTATGTTAAATGGCACAGATGCCTGTATGCCTGCCTTTTGCTGATAATCGAAATTGAGTTCCTTATAGATTTCCACCAAGTGTTCGGAGGACTGGTAGAGGGTCTGCACAGAGTAGTCTTTGGCATGATTGAGCCAGGCGCTGAAGATGTATTTTCCCTTCAAAATATAGGTCATTTGAAGCTGATAGTCTTGCGCGGGCTTCAACAGCGGATTGCCATGCACTTCGGAATATCCGCCACCGATGTAAGAGACGGCATCCTGCACCGCCCAATAGGCAGGATACTCCTTGTCGCTGCTCAGAGAGAGTTGGAGGATATGTCCCGGGGCGGGCATGCAGTTCAGGTTGATATTGGGATACCAGTCCCACCGGTTCCAGACGGAAGTCTTGTAATGCTCTGCCGCCAAAGAGGCGTCCAGCGTGAAGCGGTTGCCGAAGCTCTTGCTGAAACCGGCATAGAGATTCCAGGTCTGCTCGCGGCGGCGGGAGCTCATGTCGGGCAAGGCATCCGAAGCGGAGAGCGATTCGCCGGTTTCGGGGTCGTAATAGTATTGGTGGCTGTGGTCGATGCCTGTGGTATAGACGGCTCCGTAGTTCAATCCCCAGCCGCGCTTCAAGGCATGCTCCTGCGCCAGGAAGAGTTTCCAACGGTTGATGCGCTGGCAATCTTCGGTATAGAAGTCGAGTGCCTGCTCCTGCATGCGGCTGTGCAGCAGTTGGCCGGACGGAGAGCGGTAGTAGGTCAGCTCCGCACCGGCCTTCAGGCCGAAGGGAGTGCGGTAGTCCAGACGGCCGTTGTGCAGCCGGTCGGTGCCATGGCTGCGGGTCGAGGAGAGTTGCGTGCCTGCAACGGTCATCCGGTTGTGATAGGTGGAGTAAGCGCCGTTATAGACCAGGCTCAACCGATGCTCTCTGGCGATGTCATAGTCCGCCCCTATCCGGAAGTTATGGATATGGCTCCTTCCACGGCTCACCTCATCGGTGGTCAGCGGATGGAGCGAACCGTCGGACAAGGTGTGCAGGGCCTCTTTTCCGGTTGTAGAGTAGCCGCGACCGTACGTGTGCGAGTAAAGGAAATCTGCCGAGAATTTATTCTTATGATAAAGCAGGCCGACGCGTTCCTCAAAGCCTTCGCGATGCTTCTGGCGGTATTTGGCATAAAGCTCCCCCTGCCAGGAGGCAGAGCCGCCTGCCGATTGCTTCAGGATGATGTTAATCAAGGCGCCGCGCACCTGGTAGCGGGCGGGAGCGTTGTACATCACTTCCGCCCGTTCGATGCGTCCGGCAGGGATGCTCCGCAGCAGTTGTTCCAGTTGTCCGGAAGTGAGGGTGGTCACTTTTCCGTCCAGTATCACGGTGACGCTCCGGCCTGCCAGTTGCAGCCCGCCGTTCGTCTCAATGACACCGGGAAGCTCTTTCACGGCCTCGTAGGCATTGTCCACGGGAAGGTTTTGCACCAGGCGGGGCAGGTCGTACACCAGCTTGCCTTGCACGGCTTTCACGAGGGGGCGTTCGCCGGTAATCATCACTTCCGGCAAGGTGCGGTAAAGGCTGTCGAGACAGGCATCGGTCGTAACAAGGCTGTCGGCACTGAGGGTACGGGTGTCGCCGGCATTGGCGGAAACGCCGTTACTCTCTTGCGCAAGAAGTGTGCTGCCGCATAGGAAGCAGGCGATGAATAGCAGATAAATTCGTTTCATTCTATTTTTTCTTTGTAACCTTTATTGCCCGCAAAGTACGGCAAAAGCAGCGAAACCGGATGTTATCACCGGCTTACCGAGTGTTATCCAGTGTTACCGGAAGTGTTATTTAGTCTTATCAGATAATGCCTTCTATGAGGATTAATCCTACCTTTGCGATTAATCAGAAGCAACCGGAAACCGTCATGAAACTGCCATCCAAATACATCGCCCTCCTCGTCATCCTCTCCCTGACGGGCATCTTCGCCTATCAGGCCTACTGGCTGACGGGACTCTACCGCACCATGCGCAACGACCTGGAGAGAAGCATCGCCGAAGCCATGCGCATCAGCGACTACAACGAAATGATGTGTCGCGTGAAGCGACTGCGACAAACCAGCACCAGGCACGGGACAGTGGATGTATCAGCCGGATTCATTCCCGAAGAAGAACCCTCCGTGCCCAACAAAGCCGTGACCGTTGTCAGCGTTGCCAACGAGGATTCACTCCCCCAAACCGTGCGGACAGATACCGTTTTCAAAGAAGAGCCGCGTTCTGCCCTGCATACCGGTGACGGAATGGATTTTATCCTGGAGGACAGGCACAACATGGACGAACTTGCCAGCTACCTGCAAAAAGGGCTGCACGCAGGGCTCGACAGCTTCTCCGACCCCGACATACAGGTGTTCGACAGCCTGCTGACCCTGCGCCTGCAACGGGAAGGCGTCACACTGCCCCATCGGCTGGAATACTTGTACCGCGGAGAGCGATTTACAGACACCCTTGCCGTTGCTGGAACGCCCGGCTACCTGCCCTCTCCCGAGGCACGGACCTACGAATATGATTTCGATGCACACTCCCATCATCGCTACCGTCTGACACTGGAGCCCATCGACCGGCTGATCTTACAACAGATGTCGGGCATCCTCGCCACTTCCTTCATCATCCTGCTCATCCTCGCCTTCTCCTTCTGGTTCCTGATACGCACCCTTCTGAGGCAAAAGACGCTGGAAGAGATGAAAAGCGACTTCACCAACAACATCACCCACGAACTGAAAACCCCCATCGCCGTTGCCTACGCCGCCAACGACGCCCTGTTGAACTTCGACCGGGCAGAGGAGAAGGCGCAACGCGACAAGTACCTGCGCATCTGCCAAGAGCAGCTCCGGCACCTCAGCGGACTGGTGGAGCAGATTCTCTCCATGAGCATGGAACGCCGCAAGACCTTCCGCCTCCACCCCGAAGAACTCTCCCTGCAAGAAATCACGGAACAGCTGGCCGAACAGCACCGGCTGAAAGCCAGCAAACCCGTCCGCATCGCCATCCGCATCGACCCCCAAAACCTGACCCTCCTTGCCGACCGCACGCATTTCTGCAACATCCTCAGCAACCTGATAGACAACGCCATCAAATACTCGCCGGAGGAAGCCGACATCGAAATCCACTGCCGGACCATCGGCGAAGGAAAAAAGGAAGCGCAGACCGAAATATCCGTCCGCGACCACGGCATCGGCATCGCCCCCGACCGCCAGAAACACATCTTCGACAAATTCTATCGCGTGCCTACGGGCAACCTGCACAACGTGAAGGGCTACGGCCTCGGGCTGTTCTATGCGAAGAGCATGACAGAAAAGCACGGCGGAACCCTGTCGGTGAAGAGCGAACCGGGAAGAGGAAGCACGTTTAGTATTATATTTCCAACCCCTCCCCTGACCCCTCCTTCGTAGGGAGGGGAAAAGGATGTTACTCCGCTTTTCCACCTATATGTATCGCAACAGAAAAGATAACCTTGTAAATGAACCAACAATATATGACAAAAAAGACTAACTTTCCCCCCTCCCTACCGGGGAGGGACCGGGAGAGAGGCCTTACCATCCTTTTGGTAGAGGACGAACAAACCCTCGCCATGATTATCAAAGACACCTTAGAAGGACAGGACTTCATCATCCACACCGCCGCCAACGGCGAAGAGGGACTGCGTACCTTCTTCGACCTGCGCCCCGACGTACTGGTGGCAGACGTGATGATGCCCCGCATGGACGGCTTCGAAATGGTGCGCCGCATCCGGCAGACCGACAAGCGCACACCGGTGCTCTTCCTCACGGCACGCTCTGCCATCAGCGATGTGGTGGAGGGATTCGAGCTGGGTGCCAACGACTACCTGAAGAAGCCTTTCGGCATGCAGGAACTCATCATCCGCATCAAGGCGCTGGTAGGCAAAGCCTTCGCCTTTACGGAAGAAAAAGACAAAGCCCCCACCCTCTTCGACATCGGCGACTACCGCTTCAACCCCGTCACGCAACGCCTCGCTTTCACGAGCGCCCCAACCTCTCCCCATGCCAACAGGGAGGTGGAACTCTCGCACCGCGAATCGGAAATCTTGAAACGCCTTTGCGAGAACCGCAACCGGGTAGTCCACACCCAAAACCTGCTGCTCGACCTGTGGGGCGACGACAGCTTCTTCAACACCCGAAGCCTGCACGTGTTCATCACCAAGCTGCGGCACAAGCTGGCAGGAGACGAGCGCATCCGCATTGTGAATGTGAGGGGGATAGGATATAAGCTGATAATTGCTGTTGTATAAAGAAAAACGAAAAGTGGCCGCCCGTCAGACGGACAGCCACTTGATTCAAGGTTAGAATTGTGAAATAATGTAATGTGGAAATGCTATATTCCCATTAATTGAGTATCACGCCACTATTGTCTGTCGGGTTCTGAGTCAAAGTACCCGGATAGGCGTTAATGGCGTTTTGCGGAATATAATAAGTCACACGGTAGTCAGAAGCTGCAACATCCTCAAGTTGTCTGTGCGGGCCCGGGAAACGACGGGTCAAAGACTTGCCGTTACGGAATACATCATAGCTGCGTTCTGCCTGATATGCCAGCTCCAATTGACGTTCTTTGTCAATTCTATCAGCCGCATTGCTTGCATCCAATGATTCATAGCCGGCACCCGGAATAGAACGTTCGCGAATGGTATTCAAATCCTTCAAGGCCAGACCGTATTGTTCCAATTTGGCGTAAGCCTCGGCACGGTTCATATAAATCTCGCCCAAACGGCTGATAATCGGCGAGTGGAGATGTGAATCTTCACCTTCGCGAGAACACTTGGTGATATAGAACTGTGGATATACACGGTTCAGAGAGATGTAATAATCTTCAACACCTGTAATTTCCGTAAGGACGGAAGTAACATTGGTTCCGGCTTCGTAATTAGAAATTTTGAAAACGCCTTGCTCTGCATCTACTACAGTCAGTTCATATTTTATGTCTTTCGTCACTGCTTTGCCTGAAGCATCTTTCATAGCAACTAACTTATCGGGATTTGCAGGATCAACCTCGTATTGTGACACGCCTTTCTCAATGGCATAATACTTACCTCCCTCATTTACCAAATCTGCCTGCACATAGTTATATCCTGTCAGGTCATCCATTGAAACTTTTTTCACCAAAGGCAACACCGGCTTGATGAAACGGAATACCAACTTGTTACCCTCTTCATACGTCGGTTCGATGAAAGCGGCACGTGCATCCACGATTCTGTAGTGGTCGGGGCGCCAGTCGTTGCGGCCTGTCTCGTTCAACAAGTCGATGTATTTGGCACTGGCATACATTTCGCCCCATCCCATACCGCCGATGTTGGCATACATACCACCGATACCGTAGTAATGGTCATAACCCGAATATTCGGAAGCCACTCGTTTTACTACAAAGATGGATTCCTCGTTGTTTTCCGGCGCAAGGGTATTGTATTTCATGAATTGTTCACGGCCTAACAGATTATAGTCACCGGAATTGATAACCTTGTCGGCATACTCCACAGCCAGACGTGCGTATTCCTTATTCGGATTTTCGTATGTGCCGCTCATATACAGGTACACGCGCGACAGCATGGCTTGTGCGGCACCCTTTGAAGCGTAAGCAGGACCCTTGTTTATGGTCAGCATTTCTTCGGCTTTCTTCAAGTCATTGATGACTTGTTCGTAAGTGGCCTTCACGGTGGCACGGTCTTCCAGATACAAATCTGTCATAATATTGTCCGGCGTACCGTTCACGATGGGCACACCTAAGTTCTTGTCCGGTGCCTGATAGTAGGGACGTCCGTATGCACGTACAAAGTAGAAGTAGAGCATACCGCGCACGTAGTAGCATTCACCCAGCTGGTTGTCTATTTCTTTGCTTTGTCCTTCTTCAATCATGTTGATGATGTTCGAAGCCTGTGCGATACCCTTGTAGCCATAGTCCCAAAAGTTCTGGAGACGATAGTTGTTAGGCGTACGGGAATAGGAGATGAATTCAAAGAACGCATCCGTGGAGCTACCTCGAATCATCATGTTGTCGCCGGCATACTCACCACAACGGTGCATCGGGTCGGACCATGTCTTCAATTGTGCATATACTCCATTCATCAAGGCATCCAAAGATGCGGAGGGATCGCTGGTGATTTGCTCAGCAGCCATAGAACCATATGGCAATCTTTCAATGTCGCAACTTGTCATTGCCGTTGCTGCAACAAGTGCGATGGCTAATATCTTTTTCATTGTTTATTTTCCTTTTTAAAATTAGAATGTAACATTTAGACCAAGCATGAATCTGCGAACGGACGGATAAACCGCCGGACCGGCAGTTCCCATAACAGCACCATCGGATGCGGGAATTTCAGGGTCAACTCCTGAATAGTCTGTGATGGTGAACAGGTTCTCGCCGGAGAGAGAAAGACGCAGGTTCTGTATGCCGTATTTCTTCAAGTCGAAGTTGTAGCTCAAGGTGAGTGAACGCAACTTCAGGTAATCACTATCCTCCAGATAACGGGAAGATGCGGAGTTACCCTTATCGGAGTTGTTGTATTTGGCAACGGGGTGTGTGGCAATGTCACCCGGTTGCTGCCAACGGCTCCAGCCCTTCTGCAACTTCATCTGGTTACGGTCGGTATAAGTACCGTCCGAGTCATACTCCTGACGTGAGTAGTTATAAATTTGTCCGCCCATAGAATAGCCGAATACGGCACTCAGGTCGAAGTTCTTCCAATTCAAAGAAGTAGAGAATCCGCCGAATACTTTCGGATTGGCAGTGCCCAGTTTGTAATAGTCAGCTTTCGAGTAGTCGGAAGTTGTCACCTTGTTGCCATTCTCATCGTCCATATACCACATCGGAGCACCGTTCTCAGGATTTACGCCTGCCCATTCCTTTCCATAATACGTGTCGATAGGTTCACCTACCTCCAAACGGCGGTTGATGGTACCGGCAATGGAACTACCATCGCTGATGATAACAGGAACTACAGCATAGCTGCCGTCAGCCTGCTTCTGTGCATAGAGGTCTTTCAACTTGTTTTTGTTGGTGGCAATGTTGAACTCTACGTTCCAGTTCCAATCCTTAGTGCGGATGATGTCACCACCTACAGAGAATTCAATACCGGTATTACGCATCTTGCCGATGTTCTTATAGATGGATGTCACACCTGTCAAACCTGTAACAGGCACATTGTAGAGGATGTTGTTGGTGTTCTTAATGTAGTAATCCAAAGTCATGTGCAGACGGTTGTCGAAGAACGAGGCATCTGCACCGATACCGGTTGTGAAAGTCTTTTCCCATGTCAGGTCCTTGTTACCGATAACGGAAATCAAAGCGCCTGCCACTTCATTGTAACTGGAAGATACGGAATAAAGGTCGTACTGCGGATAAAGTGCGCTGGGGCGGTTACCTACCGAACCGTAGGATGCACGGAGTTTCAGGTTGTTCACCCAGTCGGCGTTAAACCAGTCTTCACGGTTGATAACCCAACCGGCACTGAATGAGAACAGATTACCATATTTGGCATTGTCTCCCAAGTTAGAAGCACCATCACGACGGAACATCACTTCTCCTAAGTATTTGTTATCATACGCGTACTTCCAGTTGGTGAAATAAGATTGTACAGCCCATTCAGTGCGTGCGCCTCCGATGGATTCGGGAATGGCGGTAACGTCCATCACTTGGAAACCGGGGATGAATCCGGTACCGTTTCCTGCAAAAGTCTTGGCTGTATAGTCTTTGAACTCGTAGGATACGTGACCGTTCAGAGAGTGTTTGCCGAAAGTCTTGTTCACCATCAAGTTCTGGTTGGTATAACGGCGAGCCACTTCACTGCGATATTCATACAAACGTCCGTCCACACCGGAACCACCGTTTGAGCGCGTTAAACCAGTCTTCACGGTTGATAACCCAACCGGCACTGAATGAGAACAGATTACCATATTTGGCATTGTCTCCCAAGTTAGAAGCACCATCACGACGGAACATCACTTCTCCTAAGTATTTGTTATCATACGCGTACTTCCAGTTGGTGAAATAAGATTGTACAGCCCATTCAGTGCGTGCGCCTCCGATGGATTCGGGAATGGCGGTAACGTCCATCACTTGGAAACCGGGGATGAATCCGGTACCGTTTCCTGCAAAAGTCTTGGCTGTATAGTCTTTGAACTCGTAGGATACGTGACCGTTCAGAGAGTGTTTGCCGAAAGTCTTGTTCACCATCAAGTTCTGGTTGGTATAACGGCGAGCCACTTCACTGCGATATTCATACAAACGTCCGTCCACACCGGAACCACCGTTTGAGCGCGGGTCTGTATAGTTATGCAAAGAATACCCAATGTAACGGTAATTGTTTACAGAGGTGAATGTCAACCAGTCTGTAATACGGATGTCGAAGTCGAAGTTACCCATGAACTCATAGTTGGTAGATTCGCCATAGTTTCCATAGCTCAAGTCCAGCAGGTAGTTGGTATTCTGCGCGTTTACCCAGCCACTGTAACGGTGAGGCACCAATTCGCCGTTTTCATCATACGGGCTATCCCATGGGAACATGGAGTACATGGCAGTGACAGAATACTGCTGGTCATAGACGTCGCGACGAGAACCGCTGATTGCCGGTTTAATGGTCAACCAGTCGAACGGCTTATAGCTGGTACGGGAACGGAAGCTGTAACGCTTGTAGTCATACCCCTTTACGGCACCTTCTTCATCGTAATAACCCAATGAGAAGTAAGACTGGAGCTTGTCTGAACCTCCGGAGATGGAAACGTGATAGTCTTGCGTGAAACCGGTCTTGGTTGCCAAATCCCACCAACTGAAATTGTCGTTGCGCAGTTCAGGTTTCCAGCGGGTGAATGCAATTTCATCGGCATTCTGGAAAGAAGCGTAATAATCGTACAACTCAGCACCGTTCATCACTTCCAGATTACCGTTGTTCACCGTACTGATACCCATCTTGACAGATGCACTTATATTCAATTTGCCTTCACGTCCTTTTTTGGTAGTTACCACGATAACACCGTTGGCACCTTCCGAACCGTAGATAGCGGTGGAAGCGGCATCTTTCAAAACGGTCATGGTCTCAATGTCGGCAGGGTTCAAATCGCCGGCGCTGTTACCTACGATAACACCATCGACAACCCACAAAGGACGTGTACCACCGCTCAAGGAGGCTTGTCCGCGGATAACCACCGCACCGCCGGAACCCGGCTGTCCGGAACCCGGAGCCACATATACGCCCGGCACCTTGCCGTTCAACATGTTTTCTACAGAAGGAGTGGTGATGTCTTTCAGTTTGTCAGCCTTCACGGTACTCATGGCTCCTGTCAGACTCTCTTTGCGTTGGGTCATATAACCTACAACGACCACTTCGTCCAGCGCTTCGCTGTCTTCCGCCAACTTGATGATTTGCGTTCCGGCTGTCGCCGCTACCTCAACCGTCTTATATCCGATAAAGGATACAACCAGCGTGGCACCTACCGGCGCATTCAGTTCATACTCACCATCCAGATTCGTAATGGTACCATTTGTCGTACCCTTCACCAGTACATTGGCACCAATAATGGTTTCCCCATTATTGTCCACGACCTTACCTTTGATTTTTGTTGTTTGTTGTGTGATTGCAGGCAGCAAATCTACCGCATCTGTCGGAACAGCAGATACCGGTATGGAACACATTCCAAAGACACCTGCGAGCAAGACGTGCTTGCCATTCAGCGTTAATCTTTTGACTTTCATAAATATTACTTTTGGTTAATAAATATGTATAATTTTGATTATCAACAAATAAAACATACTTACCCGTTCTTTTAAGAGTAGGATGCTTTCTCATTTGTTAATATTCGACGCAAAATTAGATAAATATTTTATAAAAGCAATCATTCTATTAAAATATATATAAAAACATAGAATAAAAT